>SULG01000135.1 GCA_005524015.1 Candidatus Jettenia ecosi | reverse complement strand
CACTGCATACAAAGAGATCAAACTTTTGAACTCAATATACCTCATCGTATACCCATGATTGAAACAAATGAATATATCTTGCGCCAATTGTTAACCAACTTGCTTGATAATGCTATCAAATATACACCAAAAGGTGGTCGGATAGTTCTGAAGATTGAACCGGTCAATTCGTCTGTACTGTTTGAAGTATCAGATACAGGTATCGGTATTCCAAAAGAACACATCCCGCGCATATTTGAGAGATTCTACCGGGTTGATCCGGCCCGGTCCCGCGAAATGGGGGGAACAGGATTAGGTCTTCCTATAGTTAAACATATTGTTAATCTTCACCACGGACTTATTAAAGTCGAAAGTACTCCGGGTATCGGAAGCAGATTCATAATCACACTACCGAAACAGCAACCCAAACGTACAACGTAACTCAATCACACATTGATCACCGATAAATACAGATTAACTAAAAATGATTATTCTCATTAATTATTTTATTTAAAGTGGAACAATTTCGCCTTATAATTATAGAATGGTGTGTGCAAATTTTATCTATGATCTCATAAAGATTTGAATTTAATAGTATGGAACTTATACTTAATAGTATAGAAGCACTGATTTATATATACGAAGAGATATTCTGGCTCAAAGAATGCATCACCGTATTTAAGTCTATAATCGTTTTTGTTTTAGTTAAATGGATGCTCAAGTTTAGTTATGGGGCGGAATTTTTTTTATATCTGGGCACCCTCATCGGCGTTGCATGTATTTTCTTTGGCGATATTGGTTATTTGAGTGATAACGATGTGCTTAAACTCATTGCTCCAACTTGTTTGTACTTGCTCATATACAACAAAAACGGAAACCTTGATAGCATCCTGTTTGCTTTCCTTATCCCCTATTTTATTACCTCTTTTGAATTTTATCGAAATTTCTATGTTGCAATAGAATCCATAGGATCGCATCTACTGGTTATTTTTTTTATTATGATTGTTAAAGAAAATATTTATCTTTCGTTATTTATTAGCATCGTAATTGGCTTACTTATTAATTTCATTGGTTATAACAGTCCTCCGGGCACGAATGATCTCCTGTTAAATCCAGCATTGATTACCTTATCTGCAAAAGGGCTTGAATTCTATACAAAAAACACCCGTTATACGGAATTTTTAAAGTCTTTCTGGGCGACACTTTTATGTTTTGCTTATTTCGGAAGCTGGATCTTTCATTGTATAAAACCAATATGTCCCCTTGAGTACAATCTTAAATGATTTATTTTTACATACCTTTACCTTGACATATAAAATTGCCTTTACTATAATTAAAAATAGAATCTATTAAACATAGGAATATCAAACACAGAAGTTCTGTTAACCGCAAAAATGGTGAATAAAAAACATATTCGTAAGAAAAATACAAAAACTGAAATTATTCAATCCTTAAGGCCTAGTATTCTCCAATACTGGTTCGCGTCTATTTTGCTTGCATTTTCAATTTTTTTATCATTTCGGAGATTCGGTGTAAACACTATCACAGGAATAAGCATATTATCTGTTAGCAGTTCTCTTGCTGCTTATATCATTATTTCAGTTTGCACTACGAGATATTTAATTACACATCGGGGACTTTTGGTCAGACAAGGCCCTTTCTCAATAAGATTTAAAGAAATAAGCTATTGTGATATTAACAATATTATGATAAAACAAGGGTCTGTGCAAAAGCGTTTTAAAATTGGTAATCTCACCATAAATACTAAGTGTATTAGCCGCATATTGAGAGGAATTAAAAATCCCCATAAAATAAAAGAGCTCATTAACAAACAAAAGGCGTCTGAATATGAAAGGCGTACATTATTGAGGAGAATGTTATAACTATTCGCGAAAAACTCCCCGTTTCATTTTCCCTTTCCAAATAATACTACATTTATGGTCTTGAGCAATATTACAAAATCCAGAAGGAACGACATATTTTTTATGTAATAGAGATCGTATTGTAATTTTTCTTCGGTTTGCTCAATTGATGATGCATAAGGGTATTTTATTTGCGCCCAGCCTGTTAAGCCTGGCCTGACAGTAAGTCGCTGGTTATAAAAAGGTATTTTTTCCTCAAACTCCTTTACGAAGACCTGTCTTTCCGGACGAGGTCCGGTTAAACCCATATTCCCATTCATAATATTTAACAGTTGAGGAATCTCATCCAGCCTCCACTTTCTGAGGAATTTTCCAACCCCTGTAATACGGGGGTCATTATCTGTAGTACAAACTGCGCCCGTGTTTAATTCTGCATTTTCTAACATGGTACGAAATTTTACCATGATAAACCTTCTCTTGTCTTTTCCCATACGTTCCTGAGTATAAAAAACGCTGCCTTGCGAGGTGACTTTAATGAGCGTCGCTATAATAAGCATAGCAGGCGTTAGCAGGATGAAAAGCATGAACGCAATGAATACTTCAAGAACGGGTTTAACTAATTTGCCGTATAACTTCGGTTTACTAATAAGGATATGTAACATCCACGTATCGTTAATGTGATGAAAGGGTATTTTACCGGTAAGTTGCTCATAAATGGCTGGCATATCAATAATATCTATCCCACTCCATGAACAGCGAATCAACGCCTTGATTAAATCGGCATGCTTCTCATGGGTAATAGCTACAATAATGAGATTAATAGCATAGGTATGAATAATAGTGGGTAAGGCATATCTGTTACCAATCACGGGAATTCCACCAATATGTGTATCCCTCTTCAGTATATCATCATCAATAAAGCCAACAACATTTAACCCTGTTTTTTTTGACTTATTTATCTCATCCAAAATTGACTTCCCTGCCCAGCCGGCGCCAACAATCAATGTATTTCTTTTAAAAATCGGCTGATCGAGTAAATAGCTATACAAAATCCTCCAACCTATGATAAAAAACGTAATAAGTATACCTAATATTATGAATACGCCACGTCCTATCCTCAGCGACCAACTCATATAAAACAGAAACGTTGTAATAATAAATGCACTGGTGGATGCTGAAATGATAGTTATGATATTACTTACAGACTTAAAGTCCTTCCGCATATCATAAAGTTCGGTAAGAAAGAACATGAAAACAAAGACCAACCCGGTCAATAGAAACGACAAGAGATTATCTCTTATATAGTCCCATCCGGTACTTAGACCTAAACGAAGTATCGCTGATAAAAAGATAGCGCCATTTACAATAATTACATCCCCTGCACTAAGGATTATCTGGCGTTTTGAGAATGGATAGTTAAAAATCTTAATTGGCATAAGAGAAATGGATTTCTTTATCCGGAAGAAATTACTGTTGTATTAGCAGTCTCAACAGGGGGTTCACACGATAAATTTGAACCTGCAAAGAGATAAACAATTACGCTAAATCCAACCAAAGAATTTTTCGATATCATTGAAGAAAATCCTGGGATTATTTACATAAAGAGAGCTTCTGGCCTTTACCCTCTCAAAGATGCGCATAACGCCTTTATTATAACGGTGAAAAGCATTCTTTAGCTCGTTTTCCAATACCATAAAATCCTCATGACTCATAGTATCAATCCTTCGATTTACATCCTTCAGATAATAGTCGCTCGGTATGCGGTTAAAGAAATCCTTATATGACATTTCTTTATTTAAAAGTCCTGATTCAACACCGATATCAAAAAGTCTTGTACCGGGAAAAGGCTCATAAACGCCGATCGAGGCAAAACCAGGCTTTATCTCATAGAGTAAATCAAGAGTATTTTTACTATCTTCTTTCGTCTCTGTAGGTATACCCATCATAAAATAAGCTGTCCAATGAATACCTGCTTCACGGAAGAGTCTTGATGATTCTTTTATCCGTTCCAGGGTAATACCTTTATCTATTAACTTTAATATTCTTTCACTGCCCGATTCAATTCCAACCTTTATGCTATTACAGCCGGCCTTTTTCATAGCTTTCAGGAGTTCTGAATCCACTAAATCTGCCCGTGTATTGCAATCCCAATTGATCTTTATCCCTGCATCTGACAGCCAACCACAAAATTCTAAAACCCTCTTTCTGTGAATGGTAAAAGAATCGTCCTTAAAGGTAAATTGACGGGTTCTATAGCGTTGGTATACATACTTGATTTCTTCTAAAATATTTGTTAAAGAGCGGTACCTCACTTTTTTTTCCCATATCTGTGTTGCACAATAGGAACAATTATACGGGCAACCCCGGCTTCCCATGAGTAAGCCCATATCTTCTGAAGTATAGGTATGCAAGCCTAAAAGTGATTCCCGGTCCGGAAATGGAAGGCAATCTAAATTATCGATAAACCTTCCTGTAGCATTATGAATATTTTTATTACCATCCCGATAAGAAAGTCCGTATATGTTACTGAGGGCAGGAGAAACATCTGTTTTACCATTGCTGGCAGGGGCGCCGATGTCTGTCGTACTTAATACGTTTACCAATTCAAGCATCGCTGCTTCACCCTCTCCATGTATAACAAAATCAACATCTCGCGTGTTTTTAAGAATCTCATCTGCCTTTAACGTTGCATGAGGACCGCCAAAAATAACGTAACAATTTTTATTATATCTTTTTGCTAAAGAAGCAACAAGGAATGCAGATGCTGCTTTAGGAGTCATAACGGTTACCCCAACGGCATCAGGCTGGAATTTCTCAAAGACTCGGGAAATTTCTTTGATAATCGGATTTTCCGGATTCTTCAACTCCTTTACATAGGTATGATATTTATCAGGCAATCTCGTATAATCTATACCCTTTGGGCTTGTATTACAGTCAGCATCATACAGGGTTACCTGATGTCCGGCCTTTTTTAGTGTTGAGGATAGATAACTTAGTCCTAAAGGGAAATAACGGTTATAGTAATTAAAAAATCTATAAAAGGGAGGATCTATCAAAAGAATTTTCATTTTTGATATATAATTTTGGATTTGATGTGGTGTATGAGGCTCTCTCCACATATTAGTATAACACATATAGACATATACCGTTCCGGGTATACAAAATATTACCTGATAATTTTACCATAAAAAAATATCCAGGCAATGGTAAAACCCTAGAAAACTGAGAAGTAAAGGTATATAATATCCGAAATTATCGAAGAGCAGGGAAAAAAAGATCCTATGTGTATTCTTAAAAAGTTGCAGATAAACTTGATGTAGAGGAATTTCAAAGCGATTCTGTAGTGGCAAGGCGCGCCTTGCCACTACACGTCTTTTCATTCCGCAGGACAACCCTTTAGGGTTGCTCCTCATGTATATATTCAGGCGCGGGGGCGGCAAGGCAAAAGCCTTGCCCTACATCTTACGAAGAGATAAAATTCGCCGAAGACCTACTTAATAAAATGAATGCTAAATTTAGTTAGAATTACAAAATAAAGTTATCATAACTATCTATGCTGGCAAAAGTTAATAGTGTTGCCGTTTTCGGAATTGACGCATATTTATTAGATATTGAGATTTATATCGCCACAGGCGATATGCCTTATGTCGCTATCGTTGGGTTGCCTGACACTGCGGTTAAGGAAAGTCGCGACAGAGTAAAGGCAGCAATCAATACCAGCGGTTACCGATTTCCCCACAAGCCGATGACCATAAACCTGGCGCCTGCAGACCGCAAGAAAGAGGGGCCTGCTTTTGAATTGCCCATAGCGATCGGAATCCTTATAGCAACCGGCCAAATCGGAATACAAGACGTCCGTGAATATGCTATTGTAGGCGAGCTATCGTTAGATGGCAGGTTACGTCCTGTTAAGGGATGTCTATCGATGACGCTTAAATGCAAAGAACTGGGTATAAAGAAATTGCTGGTTCCTTCCGAGAATGTATCTGAGGCGGCTATTGTTGCCGGGATTGATGTTATCCCTGTTAAAACCCTTGCAGATACTGTAGGAATACTCACCGGATCTATCCCCGCCATTCCTCATAAGGTTACGGTAGAAGAGATATTTAAGGAAGCCTGCAGCTATGATGTGGATTATGCCGATGTAAAAGGCCAGGAGCATGCGAAACGGGCGTTGACAGTTGCTGTAGCCGGAAATCATAATCTCATCATGGTAGGGCCGCCAGGATCAGGTAAGACAATGCTTGCACAACGGATACCTACTATCATGCCATCTCTTACCCTGGAAGAAGCTTTAGATACAACCAGGATTTATAGCATAGCAGGCCTTCTTAATCCGGGACAATCGTTGATTGCAACAAGACCTTTTCGTGCTCCGCATCATACCATTAGCACTGCCGGGTTAGTTGGAGGTGGTTCATTTCCAAGACCAGGAGAGATAAGTCTTTCACATCACGGGGTGCTTTTTTTAGATGAGCTTCCGGAATTCGACCGAAAGACGCTGGAAGTGCTTCGGCAGCCCATGGAGGCAGGCAGTATAACAATTTCACGGGCTATGAGCTCGGTTACTTATCCGGCAAGCTTGGTCCTGGTAGCCTCTTGCAATCCATGTCCCTGTGGATTCTATACAGATAAACAACGCCCTTGCCGCTGTACGCCTCACCAAATTCAAAATTACATGTCAAAGGTTTCCGGGCCTCTGTTGGATAGAATTGATATACAACTGGAGGTTCCGGCTGTACGCTACCATGAGCTTGCTGCAGACAGAGAGGTACAGTCTTCAGATGATATGAGGAAAAAAGTACTGACAGCCCGTATGGTGCAAAGAGACCGTTTTAAAGACTCATCCTCCCATTACGGCCAGGAACAGGTAATCATGTTGAATGCCCGCATGTCCTCTAAACAGGTAAAAAAGTATTGTATCCTTGATAAACCAGCAGAAACACTACTACACCAGGCAATGGCGGATTTAGGAATTTCTGCACGTGGACATAGCAAGGTACTCAAAGTAGCACGCACCATTGCGGATATTGATGAAAGTCAAATCATAAAGATAGACCATATATCAGAGGCAATACAGTACAGAAGCCTGGACAGGACTTTGTGGAAGTAGCGGCTCATCTTTCTCCTGGCTGATTTAAGCTCGTACATGGTAAAGATTGGTCTGAAATTCGAGAGGTTTTTTTTAAACTGAGCAGAAGGACTATTTTTTAACGGTTGATAGGTTGCACCATCACAGGCAAAATAATCTCTGATTCCTTTTTCAGAGGAAGTAAGCCTTGAATGCAACATCCTCAAGCCTGCTTTGAAAACACGGCGCAAAACCGTGGTAGGGGTGCACCTTATATTCACCATGGTTATGGAAAAACACACCCGTTTTGGATTTGCATAATCTGCCGTGATTCCTCTTGTCATTCCCAAACGTCTTTATCGGGAATCCAGCATGGGGGAGAGACCAGGAAAAGGCACTGGATTCCCGATAAACTTGTCCTCGTGAAACTTGTCCTCATGGAAATGGGGAACGGGGAAGCATTCGGGAATGACAAATGAAACAGGGGAATGACAAAAAACACCTGGGGATGATACTCTACGTGGACAAATAATCCCTATTCAAAACAACTGAGATAGGGCTTACCCTGCCATCTAACATCATTACGATGCAAGTTTATACTTATGATCATTGTGGCACACATGACACAAGGGCTTACCCTGCCATCTAACATCATTACGATGCAAGGGTAGATTCACTTCGTTTAATCCACCCTTGAATGGCAATCAAGAAATTGCTATATAACAGTAAAGAACATTTTTGTTTTTGCATAATTTTATGGCCTCCTCTGCTTTTATCGGTTATCAAAGATTTCTACTTTCTTGATTATCGCATAAAATTATGCACTGTAAAGATTGGCAAAAGATCAATCGCGTATGTTCTGTCTTTG
>SULG01000134.1 GCA_005524015.1 Candidatus Jettenia ecosi | reverse complement strand
TTTTATGTTTCCCCCTTTTCTAAAGGGGGATCAAGGGGGATTAACAATTCCGGTGTTTCTCTCTGGTAAAGATACAATTCCTTAAATCCCCTTTGCTTTTTAAGTTTCTCATAATTCCGGACAAAAACTATAGGGAGGCCATGGGCCGGTAAGCTCCAACATAAGTCCCTCATTCTTATATTTTTCTCCTTGTATATTTATACTATCTCTAAATGATGCAAGCATCTGCTGTTTTATAAGGAAGGCTGCATTCATAACCATATCAGATGATCTACCATGAATTTTCTTATCAAAACACCGCAAAAATCGGCAACCGTCAGCATACGATAATAATGTGGAATAAATGTCTTGTAAAATCTGTTGGATGTCTACTCTTAATGCTTCTTCACATATCTTGTGCTTTTTTTTGCTAATAAATAACCCTCTCCGGGTAATAATAATGTCTGATCTATTTTTATAGATTGTCCTTTTCTTTGATTGTATCTATCCATAAAAATCTTTTTATCACAAAATATCTTCACTGACCATTCAGCCTTATCAGTAGTATAATTTAGAAAATTGATAATCTTTTCTTTGTGCGGCAGTATCGTTTGAAAGAGGGTCTCTTGATTCTTATAAATTGTACAAAACCGTAAGGGCACTACGGGAATAGAATAGTGTCCTGTTAAAACTCCCGTGCGTTGAGAATTTTTTCTCTCCTCTCCCTTATCTTCTCTCTTGCGAATTCCCTCCGACTCTCCTTTATTAAAGGTTGACTGAGAAAAACCATTGGGAGGTCCGTGGCAACCTTTTGAGGTATAAGTCATAACGAACTCAATTACCGCCTCATGTTTCTTTGCCTTTGATGCAATCCACACCATATCTGTCATTTTTTTGTCAAGGGTATCTTCGCTAAATTCCTTTAAGGACAGAGCGCTCACTATTGCAAAAAGACCATTTCGTTCAATAGCATACACTTCATGCTCATCATCAATACCCATAAGAGTATGGGGAAACGATACTGGCGTCTGAGTAAAACAGTAGGCATAAATCCCAAGGGGGATATCCAGGGTATTCCTATGTATCCGATTCGGCATAATTTTTCCTCATCACTAACCGATTTACAAAAAAGTAGGGTAAGGATTTAGCCTCATATGCATCAAGCTAACATGTGGAAACGGTGAAGAATAACAAACCACCCATAATCTCCCTTTAGAAAAGGGGGAAATGTATAATTTCTCTTAGTCTCCCTTTAGAAAAGGGGGAAAAGTTTGATGTTTTTGATCAGGCAAACCTTTCTCAAGAGAAAATCCTTCCTTCTTTCCCCCCTTTTCTAAACTTATCCTTTTTTCCCCTTTTTTTAACTTATTCTTCTTTCCCCCCTTTTTTAAAGGGGGGTTAGGGGGGATTAGAAGGGAACATAGATACACATTGCTCTTTTCCCGGGGGTACCTCCTTTTTCATGGAACACTATTCTTGGCTGGATGCATATGGGCTTTAGCCTTGCACAAACGCAAGGCTAAACAGGTTGTCCGAGAATGCAGTTAAAAATTTTAAATATACCATTTGTTGTGCATATCATACCTTGCAAGTGCAATATATTGTATGCTAATTTTAAAAATTTTAATTCTCGGACAGCCTGTAAAGCCTTGCCCTACGTAAGGGCGAACACAAGGTTCGCCCCTATAGATTCAATTCATTTCAAAGGTTTATACTTCCAATACCTCTCGTACTTTTCTTAAAAGCTCGTTTGGTAAAATAGGCTTTGGAATAAAATGTAGCCCTTCTTTAAGAATATCTTTTTTATTTATAACTTCCTCACTATATCCGCTGATGAAAAGAGCTTTAATATCTGGCGCTATTTGCCTTATCACATCATAGGCAGCTTTACCATCCTTAATTGGCATTATTACATCTACTATAAGGCAATGAATCTTATTTTTATTGTCAATAAATTTTCTTATTATATCATCGCCATCTACTGCTTCTATGATTTTATAACCAGCCTTTTGAAGTACTAGCTTGATAAGGATCCTAACCTCTTTCTCATCCTCTGCTAATAATATCGTCTCCTTACCACCTTTAATAATAAGCATTTCTGATTCTACCTCATCAACTACCGATTCAATTACCGGTATGTACATCTTGAATATCGAACCTTTGCCTGGTTCACTATCAACATTTATGTAGCCCTGATGCTGCTTAACGATTCCATACACTATCGATAGCCCAAGACCGGTGCCTTTTCCAACCTCTTTCGTTGTAAAGAACGGTTCAAAAATCTTTTTTTTCGTTTCATCATCCATGCCTATACCCGTATCTGAGACAGAGACAAGAACATACTTCCCAACCATACCGTAACCATGAATCTTTATAAATTCATTATCTAATTCCACAACTTCCGTAATTATTGTTAAAGAGCCTCCATCAGGCATGGCATCTCTTGCATTGGTTACAAGGTTCATTAAGACTTGTTCTATCTGGTTACTATCGGCCATAACGATACAGTTTTTATCTATAAATATAGTCCTGAGCTGAATATCTTCGCCAATGAGTCTTACCAGCAAGCTTTCGACCCTTTTTATAACTTCATTCAAATTTACCGGTTTTGGGTTGTTTTTCTGTTTTCTGCTAAAGGTAAGAAGACCTTTCGTTAAATTAGCAGCCCTTTCTGTTGATGCAAGTATCTTTTGAATATAGATCATCAATGAATTATCTTTCTCCAGCTCATTCTGCAGCAGGTTTCCATATCCCATTATTATTGCGAGGATATTATTAAAATCATGAGCAATGCCTCCTGCAAGGGTACCAATAGATTCTAATTTCTGAACATGATACAACTGTTCTTTCAGTTTTGATTCTGATTCCTCCGCTTTTTTAATATTGGTAATATCCTCTGCAATCTCAATGAAATGAGTAATGATACCCTCTTTATTTTTTACTGGTGAAATATTTGCAATTTCCCAATAAAGATCGCCATTCTTTTTCTTATTCAAAAACTCCCCGCGCCATTTACCTCCGGAAGAGATGGTATTCCATAATCGTTTATATTCTTCCCTTGATGTTTTGCCAGATTTTAAGATGCATGGATTTTTCCCGATAACTTCTTCTGTGCTATACCCTGTTAGTTCTGTAAATTTTGGATTAACATATTGAATATTGCCGGTAGTATCAGTAATAATAATTATGTTTGAGCTTTGTTCTATAGCACACGATAATTTCTGAAGCTGCCCTTCCATGTACTTACGCTCGGTGATATCCTGGATCGTCCCAATCATTCGGGCAGTTTTTCCTGTCTCATCAAACTCAACTTCACCCATTACATGAACAAAACGCTCTGCGGTATCATGGGAAATAATACGGAAACCGAAGTTGCAGGATCCTTTTTTGTTTAATGCCTCATCAATAGACTTCCTGGCAAATTCTCTATCATCAGAATGAATATACTGTAAGAATTTCTCAAAAGTAATATTACACTCCTGGGGAATTAAACCAAAGATACGATAAGCCTCATCAGACCAGCATGCTTCATTCTTAGTAATATCCCATTCCCAGTTGCCTAAACGGGCAATCCATTGAGCTTTGGCAAGGCTAGATTCACTCTTCGCAAGCGCGCTGGTTCTCACCTTAATACTATGGGCCATAGTATTAAACGATTCGCACAACAGTCCGATCTCGTCACCCGTTTGAACAGGAATGGCAACATCAGGAGTGCCACAGGCAATATACCTCGCAGCATTGGAGATGATACGAAGAGGCTTCACTACTTTTTTAATGAAACCAATAAACAGACAGATAACCAGAATAGTGACAATCACAGCAGTTATAAGCACACCGATGAGCACGTTTTTTACGGGAACAAACACCTCATCTTTATTGATCTCAACCAGTAAGATCCATTTCATGGATGGGAAGTATATCGATGCACCCATAACTTCTCTACCCCGGTAATCCTTATAGACCCCGCTTATTTCTTTATTTTCTGTTAAGCATACGTTAACTGGCAACGTATCGACCATGCGCTTCAATATGGTATCTTTCATGAGTAAGAACTCGGCAATCACACGCTTATCTCTGTTAACCAGATAAACCTCCATAGTCTTCCAGCTTTTTCTCTCCTGTATGGTTGCCTCTGCTTTCGCAACAGATTCTCCAGATAAAATCTTATTAAGCCCTGAAATTTGGATAAAACCAACAATCACCCCTATACATTTATCTGTATCTTTACCAAAAATGGGGGAAGAAATTATCAGATCTGGTAACTCATGGTATCCGCTTACATGCTCTTCAAAGGAAACGGCGTCTTTCCCTTTTATAAAAAAGGCTTCACAGGATACATCTCTTCCAATTTCAGAATTGTTTGTTGAAGCTACAACATGCCCATCGGAGGACAAGATATGAATAACTTTTATATCTTTGTAAAGGGGGAGTTTGTTCTTTACGAGGTGTTTACTAAGGGTATCCACAGAAAGCCTCTTTCCCCGTATCTTCATGAGGAGTTGATTTTTTACAAAACCATCACTGGCAATATTCTGAATATGGAGTTTGGCCGCTTCCAGAAACTGATTCATATAACTTTCGTAAAATTCCGCGAGAATAATTATGTCATCAAGGATGTGTTTTTTTAGATGCGCTTTATTTTGTTTATAGATCAAGAGGAATGTAATAAAAATAGGAAGAAGGATAACGGAAATTCCGAACAATACTTTTACTGAAAGCGACCTTGTACATTTTTTCATCTACAGACTCACTCTTTGCTTCACCTCTTTCACCGCATTATCAAAATCACCTGCTGTTATGATAAATCCTTCACTGCTTTCCTTATGTTGAGCAATAGCACTTCGAATAGCCATTAATGCAGCCCGCTTACAAATCAATTCTATATCCGCACCTGTCATGTCTTCGGTTTCCCATGCATATTTTTTCAGATCTATCCCTTTTTCTATCGGTTTATCCTGGGTATGCACCTGAAATATTTTTAAACGGGTCTCTGCGTCGGGGATGGGAATTTCAATAAGATAATCGAATCGTCCTGCACGCAGCAGAGCCGGGTCTATCTGCTCCATGCGATTTGTAGCTGCAAGCACCAGAACTCCCTTCAACTCTTCAATACCATCCATTTCTGTAAGAAATTGACCAATGACACGTTCTGTCACATGCGAATCGCCTCCCTCTCCACGTTTCGGAACAATAACATCTAACTCATCGAAGAAGATAATGCACGGAGCTGCCTGTTTCGCCTTCTTAAATATATCTCTGATACCTCGTTCCGATTCACCAACGTATTTTGAAATGAGGGCAGGCCCTTTGATCGATATAAAATTAACCTTTGTTTCATTAGCTACGGCCTTAGCTATAAGCGTCTTTCCCGTTCCCGGAGGACCGTAAAGCAATATTCCCCTGGGTGAACTAATCTTTGCATAGGTAAATAAATCGGTATATTTCAACGGCCATTCTACAGCCTCCCGAATCTGTTGTTTTACTGTCTCAAGTCCTCCGACATCGTCCCATCCTACATCCGGAATCTCTACAAACACTTCGCGCAAGGCGGAAGGCTCTACTTCTTTCAGCGCATCGATAAAATGTTCCATACATACTTTCATATTCATCAGGGTCTCATAAGGTATATTGGATGCATCAAAATCGATTTCCGGAATAACCTTTCTTAAACAGAGCATCGCAGCTTCCCGGCAGAGCGCTTGAAGATCTGCCCCTACAAAACCATGAGTAATTTCAGCAAGCTTATCGAGACTTACATCTTCAGACAATGGCATGCCACGGCTGTGTATCTCGAGGATTGAAAATCGTGCTTTCTTATCAGGAATAGGAATGGAAATTTCCCGGTCAAAACGTCCTGGCCGTCTCAACGCCGGATCCAAAGCGCCTGGAATATTGGTAGCGGCAATGACAATAACGTGACCACGGCTATCGAGTCCGTCCATAAGGGCCAGGAGTTGAGCTACCACCCTTTTTTCAACATCCCCTACCACATGTTCCCGTTTCGGCGCTATAGCATCGATCTCATCGAGAAAAATAATGCTCGGTGCGTGCTTTTTTGCATCCTCAAAGATATCCCGAAGCCGTGCCTCGCTTTCTCCATAAAATTTATGAATAATTTCCGGACCATTAATGGTAATGAAATATGCTTCGGTCTCATTGGCTACCGCACGGGCAATAAGCGTTTTTCCACATCCTGGAGGGCCATAGAGCAATACACCCTTGGGGGCATCAATCCCTAAACGCTCGAACACCTCGGGATGTTTTAATGGAAGTTCAATCATCTCCCGTATTCGTTGTATTTCATGACTAAGGCCGCCTATATCCTCGTACGAGAATTTGATGCGGTCACCCGATCCCGATTTCTTTTCATCGATTTTTAATATTGTCGTGGGATTGATAATTACAATCCCTTTCGGAGTTGTGCTTTCGACGATAAAATCGGAAAACCGACTGCCAAAGAGTGTGGCACGGATCCGGTCACCAGCAAGAACAGGAAGCCCATCGAGTAAACTTCCTATATACTTACTATCCCGATCGAGATTCGTTGCATTCACAGGAACGAGAACGACATTGTTTGCAGGATTCCATGATATTTTCCTTACCAGAATCTTCTCATCTAAACTTATCTGGGCATTACCACGGGTTAAACCATCTATCTGGATCTTACTCATTCCTCTTTCTTCTTTAAAGGTAGGCATTATCTTTGCGACGGTACTTCTCTTGCCTACGATTTCTACAATATCTCCAACCGTAGCATGCAACTTTTCAATATCAGCAGGATCGATTCGCGCTAACCCTCTTCCCACATCTTTTCTTACTGCTTCCGCAACCTTTAATGATATTTCACTGTTGTCTTTCATCCTAAAAATGCCCCCGCCTTCCCTATAAAAGACATAAAATTTTAAAAGAAACGCATATTTTTCTTGTTAGCCTGAATACTTATTTTGCTAGCTTTATTTCAAGTACTCCATTCCTATAAGTATGTCTCATATTATCTTTGGTAAAGCTTTCTTTCAGAAGGATTTCTTTATAATATTTCTTCTGCTGAGTTTGAGCTGAAATTTCTAAGATATCGTCTTTTAAGCTCACCTGAATATCCTTTTCATCTACCCCGGGCATTTCGGCGATGATTTGAGTATGATGTGCCTCCTCAAAGATATCTACTAAAGGTTCCCGCACCTCATCTACACCAACATCGCCTTTTTTGTCCTTGCGTATATTACCAAAGGGTTCGACCTTTACCTTATCAGTACCAAAACCACCTACTTTTATAGAAAAGCCATATACGCCACTCAAATTTTTGTTCAGACCTTTGATCTCACCCGTTTTCTGAAACTCCTTCCCTTTTTCCGTAAGATCTGATAGCTTTTCCACAAGATCACCTAAACCCTTAAAGATACCGCCCAATCCTATGTCAAAACTGCCCTCTGATTCTCTTTTTTCGCCTTTTTTGGATGCCATAACATTCTTCCTTTCTTAAAAGATACCGGTCTATTCATACTCCGCTATGGATGCGTAAATACTTACCTAATACATAGATTTGGAAGAGGCACATGTGGTTTGCCTTTGCAAGGCTAAAGCCTTGCCCTACGTGTGAACAATTTTCTACACGGTTTTTGCTAAAAACAACAAAATAGTTTTTGTAAGGAAAGCTGTACGTCAAGCTAAATTTTGCACATTGCGGTTAATCTCAGGTGTAGTTTGTATTGTAATTCCGTACTTTTTGACTTTATAATGCATGGTTTTGTAATCAACTTTGAGAATCTTGGCTGCCTGGCTTTTGTTTCCTCTGGTTCTTTTTAGCACCTCCTCAATTAACCTTTTTTCTGCGTCTTCAATACACTTAGCTACGGTATCATGAAGGGAAAGTTCTTTACCATTATTAATATCTAA
>SULG01000133.1 GCA_005524015.1 Candidatus Jettenia ecosi | reverse complement strand
TTAGAAAAGGGGGCGAGGGATTTCCCCCTTTCCTAAAGGGGGACTAAGGGGGATTATGCATTTCCCCCTTTTCTAAAGCTGATCAAAAATATCAAATATTTCCCCCTTTTCTAAAGGGGGATTATGTTATTCTTCACCGTTTCCACATGTTATAGTACTCCATGGAGGAAACCGAACATACCGCATATCTCAGAAGGCAAGGGAAAAGCTTGGTTTCCAGCATATGTTAATGGGTTTCAATCGTTGATTATGAAATTCACTCTGAAGGAGTGAGATACTGAGAGATAAGAAACTACCCGTAAATCAAGTCCCGAAGGGATGATACCGAAACACCGGTTTGTTATGTCACCCCTTCGGGGTTGAAAATCTTTTTTCTGCTTTTGCTATAATCATAACATCTCTTCGGGATTGAGAAAGAAAAAACACCGTATACCCTAATCATGATATCTTTTATTGTTCGGTTTCAATCGTTGATCACTATAGCTTGATGCATATGGGACACCCCGTCCCCGGTTGACATCACAATGACAAGCGAGGACGCTTGTCCTGCCGATAAGAGAGATTGGTTGAGGTTTCGCCACGTTAGGGAATTCTGACAAACCCAGCCGTCAAAAAATGCTTGTCAAAACAGAATACCTTTTCAATCTGTTGCATCCTCATTATCGCAAAACTTACCGCATCAGTGTAACTGAAGTCCTGATCCGTGTACTTCATCAAAATATCTTTTGCATCAGTCTCTATCTCTTCATTCGAATAAATCTTCAAAATCCGCGGACTTGCATGTATCTTCTCTAAGAAGCTCATGGCGGTCGTATGCCCCAATGCATGCAAAACAAGCACATAAGATTCCGCCAAGACAAGATTGCTTGTGACTAATCTCTTGCATGACTTCAAGAGTGAAGGATATACGGAAACAGCCCGATGATGACAATCGTCGTCTTTATCGGCAAGTGCAACCCATGCTCCGGTATCGATAAAGATATTTTCCTGCGATTTCATTTTTTCCCTGTGGTGGTGTATTTCATGAGATATCGGTCGTGCTGTTCAGCCACGTCCCCTTTTCCGGAACCGCCCATTCCCATCAGCTCCATTGCAGGATCTTCTTTCACAGGAATTTCTCTCAACATCTTTTCAATACACTCTCTGATTATTGCTGCCTTTGAGATGCCGCGTCTTCTGGATAATGCATCCAAAAGAGTATCTTGCCCAATATCAATATATATCTGAATTGGTTTCTTTTTTAATGTTTTCATGTACCTATATATACATCACATTATTACAATTGTCAATAATAAATAGCACTTTTATATACATCTTATTTTTATCACTTTTTGTCCTTATATCACCCTCCGTCTTCTCATCTTAAAGACAGTAAATCAACATCTGAAAACAGATGTAAAGATTTCCTGAAATCTTCTCACTCCTGCACTTAAGGATAATTCTTTATCGTAATATTTACGACCATTATCCCCCAATGCATCAAGTTGTGAACGTGGAAGAGTAAACAACCGCTCTATCGAATCAGCAATGCTCTTTGGATCCTCAGGTATACAAGATATCCCTGCATTTGCTTTATCAACCAAATCGGCAGCGTCTCCCCTTGCCCCCATGAGGATCGGTCTTCCAACAGCCATATAAGTCTGCGTTTTTGAAGGAATGGTTATTTCAAAAAGCGGATCGTCTTTTAAGTGAACAAGAAGTACATCAGCTAAATTGAGGATTTGACCAATTTCAGACATTGGTTTGCGCGGAAGAAAACGAACATTTATGAGTTCCATATCCTGTGCCTTCTTTTGGAGGCGGACAACATCAATACCACCACCCACGAAAACAAATTGAATGATAGGAAACCTCTGAGAAATATGCCCTGCCGCATCCAGTACAGCATCCAGCGCCTGAGCTTTACCCATTGTTCCAGCAAAAATAATATTAAATCGACCAGACAGGCCGAGATCGCGGGCTAAATCATCATTGCGCCCTGTAATTTGAATTTGATTTTCATCACACCAGTTGTAGATTACTTCTACTTTATCGTTTGGAACCCCTCTTTCACATAGGATTTTCTTGAATCCTGGCGAAAGAACCGTAATACGGCGTGCCTGTCGATATATCAACCGACACCATTTTTCTATTAATCCAAGTACAATTCTATTGTTTACCATGCCAGTCGCATTCAGTGTATCTGGCCAAAGGTCCTGAACATCATAAACAAATGGGATTTTACGGAGCAGATGAATAACTGTTGCAGCTAAACCAACCGTCGCCGGTGGATGGTAAACGTACATGATATCTGCAGGCTTGACCAATAACGCTCCAATTGTAGCGGCTGATAAAGCAAAACTTGCATAATTCGCAATGCGTTGCATACCAGAATTATTATGACTCGGATACAAAGGAACTCTCAAGACCGGTATCCCATCCATTATCTCGCGCTGTAAAAATCGAATCTTATAACCATTATAAACTTTACCACCTGGGTAGTTAGGGAAACCGGTCAGTACTTCAACTTCATGACCTAGCCTGATCAATTCTTTTGCAAATGATAGGCCTTTAAAAGTTGGTTCGGGATTGAACCATTGCGTAAACATCAAAATTCGCATGTATGAAATCCAGATACTTCGGGACTTATTATATGTAAATCAAACAAGTTGCTATTTCTGCTATCTTGAATCTATTTTTTCCAAACAGTACGGTTTACATAATCGGTATAGCTAATGATAATACGCACCACTTTTTCAGAAACATTAGGAACATCATAATCATCGACAATTTGTAAAGAACGGTTTTCTCCACGCCCCTGCTCCATCAAAATTGATAGTCCCTGATAAATTCGTTCTATTTCCAGTCCAGTCATCATAACGGCAGCCTCTTCCATGCCTTCCGGCCGCTCATGTGCTTCCCTGATATTTAAGGCCGGGAAATTCAATATAGAGGATTCCTCAGTTATTGTGCCGCTGTCTGATAACACCGCATAAGCATTTTGCTGCAAATACACATAATCTAAAAAGCCTAGTGGTTTTAAAAGTTCAACATGTTTGTGAAATTTTATGCCTTTTGCTTCAAATCGCTTTCTAGTCCTCGGATGTGTGGTTACTATAATGCGTTTACCATACGTTTCGGCAAGCCCATTGAGAATCGTAACCAGCTTTGTAAGGTTTATATCAGAATCGACATTTTCTTCTCTATGAGCACTAACGACAAAATAATCATATTTTTTCAGATTCAACTGAGTAAGGATCAAAGACTTATTTATTTTATCTTTATAGTAGTTAAGTACTTCATACATGGGACTTCCAGTTTTTATTACTCGTTCTGCAGGAATTCCTTCACGTAGTAGATACTCTCGTGCTATGGAACTATAGGTTAGGTTAATGTCACTTATATGATCTACAATTTTCCGATTGATTTCTTCAGGCACCCTCTGGTCAAAACAGCGATTACCTGCCTCCATATGGAAAATAGGAATTTTTCTACGTTTTGCTGGTATTGCGGCGAGACAACTGTTCGTGTCTCCGAGTACTAACAGCGCTTCGGGACTTTCCTTTTCCAATATTGGATCAACCTTAATAATAACCTGCCCTATCGTTTCAACAGCAGAAGCTCCGGCAGCATGTAAAAAATAATCAGGCCTTTTGATCTCTAAATCGTTAAAAAATATCTCATTTAACTCATAATCATAATTTTGCCCGGTATGGACCAAAATATGGTCAACACATTTATCCAATTTTGCCATTACCCGTGACAATCTGATAATTTCAGGCCTTGTGCCAACAACGGTCATTACCTTGATTTTTTTCATCTAATCTCCTATTTAACGCAAAGTCGCAAGGGTGCAAAGGCGTAGGGTAAAAACTACAAGGCTTAACGCAAAGACGCTAAGGCGCAATGAACGCAAAGTTTTAAGGGTTAAGCCTGAAACCAAAACAAAAGAATTTCCTTGCGCCTTTGCATCTCTGCGTCTTTGCGTTAAATGGGTTTTATTTGTTGACTACAAACCGTTAACGACACGATGTATGCCTTTGAAAACAAGTGCCTCTCCGAAGTTGATTACCAGCCCCAGTTTTAATCCGGTCAATCGCAGATAGGTTAACAGTTGCACCTCAAATATAGTGTTGTAAGTAATCAGGGCTTTGCACTCAACAATAACTTTATTATTAATCATCACATCCATACGTAATGGACTGGACAGAGCATTCCCTTTATAGATTATCGGTACGAACACCTGCCGTTGAACATTCAGTCCGCTTCGTTCAAGCTCGAAGACCAGGGCCTCCTCGTAAACAGATTCCAGAAGGCCCGGGCCACCAAGAACACGGTGTACTTCAATTGCACAGCCAACTATGATTTTGCTGATATCGTTTTCGTGCATTTTATTAAAGACTTTAACGCAAAGGCGCAGAGATGCAAAAACGCAGAGAAAATACTGGAATATTGTATCAAAGACTTTAACGCAAAGGCGCAGAGATGCAAAGGCGCAGAGAAAATACTGGAATCAGGCTTCAGGTCTAAACAGCCTTCTTTGCGACACGACATCTTTACGTTAAGCCTTGTAGTCTTTACCTTGCGTCTTTACACCTTAGCGCCTCTGTGTTAAGCCTTAAGTCTTTCACGTTTTACCTTGCGTCTTTGCACCTTCGCGCCTCTGCGTTAAGCCTTAAGTCTTTCACGTTTTACCTTGCGTCTTTGCACCTTCGCGCCTCTGCGTTAAGCCTTAAGTCTTTCACGTTTTACCTTGCGTCTTTGCACCTTAGCGTCTTTGCGTTAAGCGTTAAGCCTTTAGCTTATACCGCTTCGAAATACGTATCCGGCTTATCCGGGTTAAATATCTGATTTGCCCAGAAAAGAACGATCATTTCACCATCGGACAGATTCTCGATATGATGCGTGTATCCGGGGGGAATGTCAACCACCTCGATCTTTTCATCAGACACCAGGTATTCGATCACATCTTTGTTAAGAATATTCCGGAAACGGATTGCCGCCTTTCCCTGAATTACACAAAATTTCTCAATCTTGCTGTCATGATAGTGATTACCCCGTGTTATACCCTTATATGTCTTTGAGACGAATATCTGCCCGAAATGCTCAGACTTGATCAGTTCAAAGAGCGAACCCCTGTTGTCAGTCTTAATATCCATTGGATATGAGAAATCCCGGGTATCGAGAAATGAAAGGTACGTTGCATGCAGGCACCTCATAAAGTAGTCAGACAGATCGGGGACATTAAGGGTCTTTCGCATATCCCGCAGGTTATAGATCTTTGCTGCAAGCTCGCCCAGGGTAACTTTAAATGTCCTGTCAATCTTATAGAAACACGTGTCCCCCTCATCCCTGGCCTCTCCCACCGGGGGTGCGGATTGTTCCTTGACTCCCTTAATCAATGGGATGGGTTGGGGCGGATTATGATCCAGGTGTCCGGTAAAGTGTCGCATAACATCGTCAATATAGACCAGTTCAATTTCATAGTCAGGGTCTGAAATATTAATTTCGAAGCCCCGCGCTATATTGTGGCAGAAGGTCGCCACCACAGTATTATAATTTGGCCTTGACCATTTCCCGAATACACCCGGCAGACGGTAAACATATATCGGAGCCCCTGTCTTTTTCTTGTAGTCAGCCAGAATATCCTCAGCCGCTTTTTTGCTCTTCCCATACGGGTTGTCACGCTCAGCCTGTATGGAAGAAGTAAGGAGTATCGGTACATTTCTCCCGGTCTTATTCAATATTTCCACAATGGATGCCGTGGACTGTGCATTGCCAGTCTCAAATTCTGCAGGATTCTGTGGCCGGTTAATCCCTGCAAGGTGATAGATAAAATCCACATCTCTGAGGTGAGATTCAAGCAGGCCAAGGTCATCATCAGCATCAAATGTCTTTATGACAACATCATTATTTCTTCTGAGGGCTTCGGTCAGATTTTTCCCGATAAACCCTTTTGAGCCAGTGATAAGAACATTTTTCATAAAACCCCTTATAAAATTACAGAAGCTCGCGTTGAATATAAGGAAGTTTCAGTAAAACTTCCTTCACTTCATCTTTGTTCAACCTTCTCGTGTTATGCGAATGATAGTCCACAGACTGGGATACCTGCTCCTCACCCTCGGTAAAGTACTTGCCATAGTTCAGATCACGCTCGTCACAGGGGATACGATAATATCCCCCAAGGTCTTTAGCGATTGCCATCTCTTCCCTTGTCAAAAGTGTTTCATACAATTTTTCACCATGCCGTGTCCCGATGATCTTGATCTCATTATCTGCCTTGAAAAGTTCCTTTACGGCCAGCGCCAGGTCTATAATCGTCGATGCCGGTGCCTTCTGTACGAAGACATCACCTTGCTTTGCATGCTGGAAGGCATAGACAACAAGATCAACAGAATCCTCCAGCGACATCAGAAACCGGGTCATATTTGGATCAGTCACAGTCAGCGGCTTACCTTCCTTTATCTGCTTAACAAAGAGAGGAATTACCGAGCCCCTTGATGCCATAACATTGCCATAGCGCGTGCCGCAGAGAACCGTCTTTTTAACATCCGTTGTCCGTGCTTTGGCAACCATCAGTTTTTCCATCATCGCCTTTGAGATACCCATTGCATTGATCGGATATACCGCCTTGTCAGTGCTCAGGACAATTACCTTCTGGACATTATTAGCAAGCGCAGCGTTTAGTACATTCTCAGCACCGAGGACATTCGTTCTGACCGCCTCCATCGGATAGAACTCGCAGGAAGGAACCTGTTTTAATGCAGCCGCATGAAAAACATAATCAACATCTGGCAAGACAAAATTGATGCTGTTATATTCCCTTACATCGCCGATATAAAACTTTACCTTAGGATTCTTAAGCTCAATCCGCATATCTTCCTGCTTCTTTTCGTCCCGGCTAAAGACACGGATTTCTTTTATGTCGGTATCCAGGAACCGACGCAACACCGCATTCCCGAATGAACCGGTTCCACCGGTAATTAATAAGGTTTTTCCTGTAAACATGTATGCCTCCTCAATTCCTTTCATCCAAAATTCAGAATTTTGATGATAGTGGTATAATTTTAACAATATTTACGACACTCTCAAATTCGGGGTCACCGGTTATAACAGGCAGATTCATATCTCTTGCAAGTTCTATACAGAAGGCATCGGCGTAGGACACGGGATATTGTGCCTTGATCACTGAGGCTGCCTCGGCCCGTTTATCATTCACAGAAACAACGTGCAGTGGAAATAGTCCTCGTTTGAGGTCTTCCCTGAATCCTGTGGCGATTGGTCCACCAAGATATTTATAAAGTTTATAAAATACCTCGCCTTCGTTCATTTTACTTATATACAGTTTTATTCTGCTTTTTTCGGCATCTTCAAGATAGTTAGTTACTGCCTCTTTTTCTGATCTTCTTTTTTATCAAAAAGGCAAAGCAGGGCATAACTATCAAGGATAAACATCTTCATCGTTTTTTCCTTCTTCTTGTCCTTGAGATGGGCGGCCACGATCCCTTCGCCTATTCCGGCATAATCCTGCCACTTCCTGGCTTTAAATCTCCTGATTGGCTTTAAAACAATGGTCTCTCCGACAACCTCAATCTCCAGCTCATCACCTTTGCCGATATGGATTGTTTCCCGTATCTTTTTTGGAATAACAACCTGTCCGCGCTCACTTACCAATGTCTTCATTATCTTACCTCAATATTTATATATGATTTAACAATTTAATCTTATTTTATAATACACATCTTACAATTAATTGTCAAACAAGTATTCATTTCTTCCTTGTGAAGGAGAAATTGGAAGAGTCTTAATCTTTTACCTCCCCTTTATCCCCGCCTTGCGAAGGAGAAATTGGAAGATTATTATTCCTTTACCTCCCCTTCATCCCCTCCTTGTGAAGGAGGGGAAAGAGGGGTGG
>SULG01000132.1 GCA_005524015.1 Candidatus Jettenia ecosi | reverse complement strand
TTTTGAAGTTTTTGACAAGAATTATAGCTTATATACTTTCTATTGTCTATATTTTAATGAAACTCTATACTAGTAGAAAGGGGTAGTTGAATGAAACAATTTATTTTTTCAGAAAAATTTCTAAAATTCAACCTGATGGAAAATGTTCTAAGTATCTTGCCAAAATAAAAGTTACTGAGCGTGAGTATACTATCTTCAAAACAAGGCTTATAAAAGTACATATTGACGGTAAGACATCTATAAAATGTCCTGCATGTAGAAATATGCTTTTCATGTTTGATTTGGAGGATATAGACAGAATAATGTCTTCTCTTAAACGAAATGCCAGGCATTACGAGAAGATTGTTAATAAGGTTATTGCGGATGTATGTTAAACGATATATAATTTTCAATACAGTCATACAGACACCTTCCAGTTACGGGAAAGGAGAGGAAAATGTTTAAGCGTGACGGGATTTGGTGGACATGCATCAGGTGCCGGGGAAGGCAAATCCAGAGAAGCCTCGAGATCGATAACAAGAAGCTTGCTAAGTCTATTGAAGCTAATACCAATTCGCTTTCAAACAATAAATATATTATGAAATATATATGCTATATATGGCAGGATTCAATTGGATTATCTTTTAATGTTTGAAAGCAAATTGGTATAAGTATTTTAATCAGTGCGAGGGTAGAGATAAGATTTTTAAAGACATGGCAGACCGTTTCATGTTGGAATATGCTCCTAAAAAATCAAAAAGAACACAAATGTACTACAAAACAACGCAGAATCATTCGCTTCCCTTTTTTGGTAATATAAAGCTGACTTCAATAACTCCTAAAAAGATATCTGAATACAAGGCCATGCGATACAGTAAAGGTATTAAACCAGGTACGTATAATTTAGAGCGGGCAATGTTTTCCAAAATGTTTAATATTGCTATTAGGGAATGGGAATGGCTAAAGGAAAACAATCAGCGTGACAAGTGGCTGTCTGAGGAAGACGAACAGCGATTATTGGAGAACATACCGGGGTGGTTACGGGAGATAGTACTATTAGCCTTACATACGGGGTTAAGGAGGGACGAATTGCTTTCACTAACATGGGACAGGGTTAGCCTTTTACAAAAGACAATCATTATCCAGAAGTCGAAAAACGGAAGACCAAGAACTATTCCTTTGACGAGTGTTGCGATGGGTATTTTGGAAGAAAAGGCACGGATAAGGAGCGTAAAAACAAATCTGGTATTTACAAATACTGCGGGTAGAAAAATCGGTACAAGTTGGATAATGAAGCATTTTATTGTTGCCAGGGAAAATGCGGGGCTTGATGGCTTCCATTTCCATGACCTGAGGCATACTTTTGCAACACGCCTTGCACAAAAAGGGGTTGATCTGTATACTATTTCAAAATTGTTAGGCCATGTCAATATTACTATGACACAGCGTTACGCACACCATTGTCCAGAGAGTTTAAGGACGGGAATTGCGGTTTTGGAAAAAGTTGACTACAATTTGACTACAGTGAGAGAAAATAGAAATGTTTCAAACACATGAAAGCCTTGATTTTACTGGATAATTTAGACAATTTATAGTTTCGTTAATTACCATATGATGTTATAATAACAATGCTGTAAATTAACTTACAAGGCAAAAAGACACAAAGAAAGACACCTGTAAAGAATAAAGATTGTATCATCCTCGTATCTTCGTGACTTTATAGCAGTAAGATTACTATAATAGCTACAAAATAATTCTATAGCCAAATAACAATTTTACATCGGAGGTAATAAAACAACTCTTATGTCACCCAACGGACTGGATGCAAAAACATTTTTTGAGTACCAGGGGGGTATTACGTACAACGATTTTATCCTGCTTCCAGGTCATATTAATTTTTCACTCGATGAGATAAGTCTCGAAACCAATCTTACCCGTAATATAAAGATTAAAAGACCTGTGGTCAGTTCTCCTATGGATACGGTAACTGAATCCAGGATGGCTATTAGCATGGCTTTATTAGGGGGCATCGGCATTATCCATTACAATAACACTATTGAGGGGCAGGTAAAAGAAGTACGCCGGGTCAAGAGGTTTGAGAACGGATTTATCTCTGAACCTGTTGTCCTCAGCCCAAATCATACCATTAAGGATGTTGATATTCTTAAAGAGATGTATGGTTTCTCAGGTATCCCCATTACAGAGGACGGCACATTACATTCGAAACTCATCGGTATTGTAACCAAGCGGGATACGGATTTTGAAGAAGACCGGACTAAAAAACTAAAAGCGGTAATGACCACTCAGTTGGTTACGGCTCCGGCTGGCATATCTCTGGCAGAGGGTAACAAGATACTCAGGGAGAGTAAGAAGGGAAAACTTCCCATTGTTGATAAGCAAGGCCGCCTCGTTTCTCTCATGAGCCGCACTGATTTGCTCAAGAACAGTGATTTCCCCTTTTCATCGAAAAACAAAGATAAACAACTCCTCGCAGGAGCTGCGCTCTCTACCCGTGAAGATGATAAAGAACGTCTCGACGAACTGGTGAAGGCTGGTGTAGATGTTATCGTAATTGATTCATCTCAGGGCGATTCTGTTTTTCAAATTAACACGGTACGCCATATCAAGAAAAAATACCCGCATCTTGATGTAATTGGCGGAAATGTCGTTACTGCCAGACAATGCAAGTCACTCATCGATGCCGGGGTGGATGCGCTTCGTATCGGTATGGGTAGCGGTTCGATTTGTATAACGCAGGATACCCTTTCTGTTGGAAGGGCCCAGGGCTCAGCGGTGTATCATACGGCAAAATTCTCAAGGGAATACGCCAATATACCTGTTATTGCAGATGGTGGTATAGCCCATATCGGGCATATTGTAAAAGCGCTGGCTCTAGGCGCAAGCACCGTTATGATGGGTGGTTTACTTGCAGGGACGAGCGAAGCGCCCGGAGAATATTTTTATGAGGGCGGGATGCGTGTTAAAAAATACCGGGGTATGGCTTCTCAAGAGGCGATGGAAAAAGGAGGAGGGAAAAGATATCTCTCTGCTGAAGACAGGGTAAAGGTTTCACAGGGTGTTTCAGGTACCGTTGTAGACAAAGGTTCTGTTGTACATTTTGTTCAATATTTAATGCAAAGCTTATTGCATTCATTCCAGGAACTTGGATCCAAAAATATTCAGGAGCTTCATAAGGGATTATATGATGATACACTGCGATTTGAAATGCGTTCGCAATCTGCTCAAACTGAAGGCAGTGTCCATAATCTCTATTCCTTCAAAGAACCCCATCTTGGTTTACTGAGAATGAACAGATAAACCATAACAGTCAATCTCTTACAGGAATATATGGACCAAGCGTTAATTTTTGTGAAAGCTCTCAGTATGTTTCCTATGGTTTCTTTTCTATAATCAGTAGGTCGCTTCCTCATAGATAATGCAATAAACTTCTATGGTAACGGCCTTACTGTTCCCGCGAATGCAACATCTTCAACGAAAATCAACTTTTGGTAAATTACCGTAAAAATGACCATCAAACAACATGCTGTTCAAATCGTACAAACTTTGCAGGAACATGGTTATAAGGCCTTTCTTGCGGGCGGATGTGTACGCGATATGATTATGGGCAAGGAGTCTTTTGATTACGATATTGCCACGGATGCCATGCCTCACGATGTTATAAGGATCTTTCAGAAGACCATTCCCGTGGGGATACAATTTGGCGTTATTATTGTTGTTAAAGAAGGACATAACTTTGAAGTAGCAACCTTCCGTACGGAGGACTCATACAGCGACGGGCGCCATCCTGACCGGATAAGCTTCAGTACTCCCGAAAATGATGTAAAACGAAGAGATTTTACTATGAATGGTCTCCTCTATGATCCAGTGAAGGATGAGATACTTGATTATGTTGGCGGGCGAAAAGATATCGAAGCAGGGATTGTTCGCACTATTGGAAATCCTATCGAACGATTTACCGAAGATAGATTACGCATGATACGGGCCGTCAGATTTGCGTGCCGCTTTCATTTCTCCATCCATAAAGATACACAACAGGCAATTATACAGCTTGCGCCGCAAATTCACATGGTCAGCGCAGAACGCGTACGGGAAGAATTAGAAAAAATAATAACCGGCCCTAATCCACATATCGGCATCAAACTCCTGGAAGAGCTTCATCTTTTACAAGAAATATTACCGGAGGTATCCAATACCAGAGGTGTACAACAGCCAGAAAATTTTCACCCCGAGGGAGATGTGTTTATCCACACTTTGTTAGCTTTATCCAAGATGGAAAACCCATCATGGACATTAGCCATGGGGGTACTGTTGCACGATATCGGTAAGGCCGTTACTTTTACGGTAACGGATCGAATCCGATTCAACCTGCACGAGAAAGTAGGGGCTGATATGGCAACCAAAATTTGTGATCGGTTAAAAACCTCTGCAGATGATAAGGAACGGATTAGCTGGCTCGTTTTGAAACACCTTTGCTTTAAGGATGCCCAAAAGATGCGGCTTAACAAGCTGAAGAGACTATTTGCAGAGGAAGGTTATCCGGAATTGGCGGAATTAAGCCGTGCCGATGCCCTTGCCAGCAGTGGCGATCTATCAGATTACGATTACTGTCAGGAGATGTTTCAGAAATTGAGCCGCGAGGAGGTTAAACCGGAACCTCTTATAACAGGATATAATCTCATAGCAATGGGACTAAAACCAAGCCCTTTATTTAAAGAGATTTTAACGAAAATAGAAGATGAACAACTTGACGGAAATCTCACAACAAAGGAAGCAGCTATTGAAAGGGTAAAAGAGTTATTCGTGAAATAAATGCTTGACAAATTTCCTCATTCTCTGTATAAGCAGTTGCTTTCTTTACTATATTAATGCTCGAAAATTTCATGAT
Source organism: Candidatus Jettenia ecosi (assembly GCA_005524015.1). Classification (GTDB taxonomy): domain Bacteria; phylum Planctomycetota; class Brocadiia; order Brocadiales; family Brocadiaceae; genus Jettenia; species Jettenia ecosi. The sequence continues at coordinate 3,046 of SULG01000132.1, read as the reverse complement.
TGAAGTACTCAGTTAACCTGCACCTTTATGATTGCAGGGGAAAGTTATTAAATACATTTAACATTTCCATTGAAAAATATTCTTATAAAACAATCGGGAGAAATCGATGGATGCATTCAAAAAGTATATTGCAGAGTTTTTAGGTACATTTACCCTTGTTTTTATTGCAGCCGGTGCGGTATGTGCAGATTATTATCTGAAAAAAAGTGGTGGACAGGGTTTAGGTATTTTAGGAATTTCGATTGCTTTTGGTCTGGCAACAACCTCAGTAATTTATGCCATTAGTTATGTTTCAGGCGCACATATCAATCCAGCAATTACCATTGCTCATTGGGTCACCAGAAGAATAAATCCGGATACCGCAATTAAGTATATACTATCGCAAATCCTTGGCGCTTCATTAGCAGGTTTTGTACTAAAAATATTATTTCCGGAAGCGCTGTACACGGTTTATTTAGGTACAAGCACTTTGGGAAATGAAGTTTCTGTTCTTCAAGGTATTATTATGGAATCCATTATTAGCTTCTTGCTCGTTCTAACGTTCTGTGGAACAGTTCTTGATAAAAGAGCATATAGCGGATTTGCCGGATTGGCAATAGGCCTGGTCGTACTATTCGGCGTCTTAATAGGAGGTCCTATCAGTGGCGGGGTAATGAACCCTGCACGCGCCTTTGGTCCGGCTCTCGCATCAGGCCAATTTACCCATCACTATGTCTGGTGGATTGGTCCGATTACAGGCAGTATCATCGCCGCATTTTTATATGATACTATTCTTGCAGAGGAAGAAGCAAAGACCGTAGGTACTAAAAAGAAATAAGAATTAGGAGATACAAGACTTATATAATCACGGCTAATTATTGGTATTTCATGGTTAAATCGTAGAGACGCATTACCATGCGTCTCTACTGCCTTTTATCTCATCCTTTTTCGAGTCTACAATTCATGAAAAACTCTTTGCCCTCTTTTAGATTTTTTATTTTTATCTCAAATCCTTCCCGATACTGTTTCATCTTCTCTAAAAGCTCTTTCAGTCTTGGTTCTGCATTTTCAAGCTCTTCCCTGCTATTTGCCTGTTCGAGTTTTTCCCGGCTTTGTTTCATTTTCACTTCTGTCTGCTCAAATTCCTCCCAATTCTTTTCAAATTCCAGCTTTTCCTGCGCAAGCAATTTTTGAAATTTTTTAAGACTTTCTGTTAACTGAGATTCTGTTTGTCCAGGACTTTCCTGAGTCGTTTTCAACATTTCCTGAACTATTCTCAGGCTATCTTTAAGATGAAGCCTTGCCAGTTCAGAACTCTCCTTACACTTCACTATTTCCTGTTTTATCTCTTCTATACTACTCCCAATCTTAATCTTTTCCTGCTCGAGTCTCTTCCGTTCAACGGTAAGCCTTACTTCTTTACCCTTTCCCTGTTCAAGTTCTGCCTGTCTGTATTTTTCAATTTTACCTTTCAGTTTAGATAAGAGATTTTGCAGCTTCAACCGCTCAGGTTCATCTCCATATACCCAAACAGGCACGGACGATCCAAAAATATTCTCTCCGTATTGTTTCCTAAAAAAATTATGTTCACCCTGGTAATGATCTATCAAGATGCCATTTTGATTAGGATTTTCAATGATAATATTGGAGTCATTCCAAACTGCGCCAAAAATATTTTGATTATCATTTCGCGGTATTGCTAATCCCCAAACCTGGATGGACCCATCTTCCCGATTTTTAATTTTTCCTGTGATCATGAATAAGGGATGATCATTATCGAACTGTTTTATCTTCTTCGCAACCTTATCATACTCTTTTTTAATAGTTGCTATATCCTTAGCGAAGCATCCTTCTTTTTGCATCAAAGTATGAATAATTCCAAAGCAAATCTGAATCCAGAGATATATCAGTAGAGTAAAAACACCTTTTATCCTCATAGCAAATAGGGAATTCTTCAAAAAGCCGTATAACCCAACAGAAATAAAAAGGAGTAAGAGAATGCTATACATAGCGTCATTAATCAGATACGAATATGTCATTCCCGAGGAAGCGGGAATCCAGAAAAATACTGGATTCCTGATCAAGCCCGGAATGACAGACGCTTGTCCTCGAATGTAGTTATCGGGGAGTTGTAAACTTATGTCGCTATATATAGACGGAAAATTCTTATCACATTCTTCTTCTCAATTATAAAGTTACTCACCATACAGAATTCCTGGCAATACTGGATAGTATTTGTCATTATATTACCATGCTAAGAAAGTAAAGTGATAGAAGAATCTTCTCTTGTGGTATTTTCATTTTCTCTCTTGAATGTTTGAATAGTGGGTACAATAAAGTGTAATTCCCAATATCGTCATCAGGTGTTTTCTCTTATTCTCCTGTTTCATTTGTCATTCCCGAATGTTTTTATCGGGAATCCAGTATCTTTCCTGTTTTCTTCCGTACACTGGATTCCCGATAAAGGCATTTGGGAATGACGGGAGGAACCACCGGAGATTATGCAAATCCAATCGAATATCCGTTAAATAAATACTAAAACAATTGTATAGACATCCTTTCACGTAATTCGGGAGGAATAATTTCTCTCATATTCCTCTCATTATCACCAAATAGGTATATATTTAACTTAGATAGACCTTTTAAATAATAGTTCTTATATATTTTTTTTAAATCCTCTTGAGAGCACAATTGGTCACTTTCGATGAAAACGGCTCCATTGAGCTTATCTTCATCTATGTATATGAAAGGGTTTCTTAAAAAGAAGTTCTTTACATTCACTGATTTGGTTAGTGGTTGAATCAGAAATCCCATTTTTGATGATCCCACAATTTGTAAGCCCCATCTTTTTTTATACTGTAATACACCATCATGTAAAAAAGCCCGTGTTCCTCCAAAATTCAATTTTTTATAACCTTTTTGTTTTAAATATTTTATTGCAAAATAATCTATAGCTATTGTTACACCGGTTTTTAAATAATCAGTATTGCCATCTTTAATGCCAAGAGACCATAAGCGAGGTACGCCTTTCTCATAAATAATCAGATTTCCTCCTATATGCTCATTG
>SULG01000131.1 GCA_005524015.1 Candidatus Jettenia ecosi | reverse complement strand
ATATACCGTATTTTTGCATATATTCTTTTTTTAATGACCCTGCCATTGATCCCATATCGACTTCAGTATGAATAATCGGTATATAAATAAGTTGTCTTCCCATCGTTTATGCACTGCAAATTTTTAATACTAGAAAAAGGCAAGTTTTATTCCTACTTCAAGTTTACAAGATCGAAAAATCTTGGAAATATACGTATCCATATATCAATCAAATATATAGAACGAATAAAAATTGTCTTTTTTGAACGAGAATGACATAAAAGGACACATTATTATGGTTTTAATTCCATAAATAGTATGGTGCGTTTTCTATACAATTATGGCATGCACACCATACTTTAATCATGAATACGTTTTATAACTGCTCCAAGATCAGTTAACCGTTTTTCAAGCCGTTCATAACCCCGATCTAAATGATAGATACGATGGACATGCGTAGTTCCTTGCGCTACTAAACCTGCAAGTACAAGCCCTGCGCCGGCGCGCAAATCGGAAACCATCACATTAGTACCGGATAAAAAAGGTGTTCCGCTTACAATTGCGCATGATCCTTCTACACGGATATCAGCTCCCATTCTCTGTAATTCCGGAGAGTGAATAAATCTATCAGGAAACACCTTCTCGGTAATAACACTTTTCCCTTCTACGGTACACAGCAGGGCCATAAACTGCGCCTGCATATCGGTAGGCATGCCCGGATAGGGTAATGTTGTTAAATCAACAGGATGATAGGAACTATTGCCCTTTACCCGGACGCTGTTTCCCACAGGAGTTACTTCCACACCAATTTCTCTTAATTTATCAATTGCTGCAGAGAGATGCTCTGCTTTAACATTTTCTAATGCAATATCACCCCTTGTAATAGCGCCAGCAATCATAAATGTTCCTGCCTCAATTCGATCGGGAATGATCTCATAATCAACTCCGTGTAATTCCTGAACTCCTTCTATCGTTAAACGACTTTCACCAATCCCGGTGATTTTTGCGCCCGCCTTATTTAAGAAATTGGCAAGATCCTGCACTTCCGGTTCACAAGCTGCATGTTCAATTATCGTTGTGCCCTCAGCCAATACTGCCGCAGTCATTACGTTACAAGTTCCGAGTACGGTTATACCGTATTGTCCCATCAAAGAAATCTCTGCGCCTTTTAATCTTTCCACCGAAGCAGTTATATAACCTTCCGTTGTCTCAATCTGAGCGCCTAATGCTTTAAGACCTTTTATATGCAGATCGATAGGACGTTGGCCAATAATACATCCTCCGGGATAGGAAACCTTTGCCTTGTGTCTTTTACTCAGTAATGGGCCCAAGACACATATAGAAGCCCGCATTTTACTGACAAGTTCATATGGCGCAGTAAATTTATCCTCATTTTCTCCATCCCGGAATCCTATCTCAAGGGCGCCATCTTCGTGTCTCTTTATTTCTCCACCAAGATTTTTTAATATTTCCGATTGCGTCTCAATATCAACAATATTCGGTACGCCTCTTATTCGGGATGGTCCATGTAATAATAGACAGGCAGCCATAATGGGCAGAGCAGCATTCTTTGCCCCATTTATTCTCGTACTTCCCTCTAAACGACGTCCTCCCTCAATAACAATTTTGTCCACAACTCCCTCCAGTATTGCTTAAATGTAACCACAGGGCAAAGAAGCGCCTTCAGCTCTCTTTTTTTCCCGATTTTTCAGATAGTTTTTACCATCGCCTTTGTGCGGCAACGATGCGATATATATATTGATAATCTTTTATTAACTCCGGTTCCTTAAAATATCCTGTATCCTCTAACAGCCGTGCTACTTCCTGCGCTTGTTTCTCCCCGACCTCAAAGATAATAAAACCCCCGGGTTTGAGCCACGTAATTGCATCTGCGATCACACGTTTGAACATGTGTAAACCACCCTGACCACTGACTAATGCCTGATACGGCTCAAAACTTACCTCCTTTTGTAATACAGGGAACTCATCATCTGCCACGTAGGGTGGATTCGATACGACAAAATCTACGTTTAATTTTAGCCCGTATCGTTCAAGAGGTTTATATATATCACCCTGTAAGAATATTATCCTATCGGGAACCTGATGCCTTTGGGCATTCATTTTAGCAACCGCTAAAGCATCAGGCGATATGTCTATTGCAAATATCTTTGCGTTATCTGTTTTTACTGCTAAGGTTATCGCAATGTTACCACTGCCAACTCCGATATCTACAATCACCAACTCATGTTTTTTTGCCAGGATTTGTGACTTCTTTATGACAGCCTCTACAAGTAATTCTGTTTCAGGACGTGGTATCAATACCCGTCCGTCTACATAAAAATCCATAGACATAAACTCTGCATGATTTGTGATATATTGTACGGGGATACGCTGTGCGCGCCTTTGGATATCTTTTTTGTAGTTTATTGCTATGGCATTATCTACAGATTTGTCAGGATGTGCATAAAGATCAACACGGTTACAACCCAGAAGATGCGATAAAATAACCTCTGCATCCAGGCGTGGAGAGTCGATACTATACTTTTGTAATACACTGCTCGCCCAATAAACAAGATTAGATATAGTATGACAGTCTGGAAATGTATTTGTATACTTTTCAATACTATTGTTAGCGGAAAAATCGGAATCCGACATAAGAACAATTTAATAAATAAATACTATGGATGGCTTATTCATTCATGCTCTGGCGCCTTTATCTGGAATAAAGGGTGGAGCTTTACAACATGCTTTTAATTACACACCAGATATATACACAAATGAACACAGATAAACAAGCTTATTCGTGTTATTCTTTACACTACTATATCTAAATGCTTGTAACCCTTTCGTTTTTTGAAAAATAACCTCATAGGGTAAGATGTTTATAGAAAAATATGATATACAAGACCTTAGTCCCATCGGAGCGGCAGGTGAAACACAGAAACACCATACCGCTCCGATGGAGCTCGATTGTGGCAGAATGATTTGTCTATAAACATATCGCTCCTAACGGAGCTGTTCATGATAAGTATCTGTCCATAAATATTTGCACACTTTACGAGAGTTAAGTAGGTTGGATTGAGGAACGAAACCCAACGGGTATTCTGGCTCCTGTCTCCTGAATCTCCAGCGGGTTCAGGTTTGCAACCTGAACCCGCCCAAGGTAACACGGTAGTCTTTTGAAAAACAACCCTATAGGGGTGAAATGTTTCTAGAAAAGATATACAAAACCTTAGCTCCATCGGAGCGGTATGTGATCTTAACACAGAAACACCATGCTGCTCCGATGGAGCTTGATTGTGGTAGAATGATTTGTCTATAAGCATAGTGCTCCTAAAGCATAGTGCTCCTAACGGAGCTGTTCACGGTATTTTTTCAAAAAACGAAGGTGTTACAAATCATTTTATTCTTATGGGGCAATGGGAGATGTTGTGATATTTTTCTTGTATTTTGATCCCGTTGAGATGTGTTTGCTTTATTTGCTTTGGATGATTCCTGGCCTACCTATCATATAATAAAAAAGAGCCAGACTCTCATGTAAGCCACTTATATGCTTGCTGCCAGTTCTTTTAATCGTTCTTCTTTATAATACGCTGTTAAGGCATCTATAAGCTCTTCCAGACGCCCCAGCATGACTTGATCCAGATTATATACTGAAAAATTTATTCGATGATCGGTAACCCGATTTTGTGAATAGTTATACGTACGAATTTTTTCACTACGGTCACCCGTCCCTATTTGATCGCGGCGGATTTGATCCCGCTCGTTCCGTTTCTGCCCTTCATACAATTCGTATAACCGGCTTCTTAAGATACGCATAGCCTTTGCACGATTTTTATGCTGGGATTTTTCATCAAGACATTTCACAACTAATCCGGAAGGAACGTGGGTAATCCTGACGGCGGAGCTTGTTTTATTAACCTTTTGCCCTCCCGGGCCAGAGGCGCGAAAGGTATCTACTGCTATATCGTTCGGATTTATATCAATCTCAACCTCTTCGATTTCCGGCAGGATAGCTACTGTGGCTGTCGAGGTATGAACCCTGCCACTTGTTTCTGTTTGGGGCACCCTCTGAACACGGTGTGTGCCACTTTCAAAGCGTAATTTCTCGTATACATTCTTTCCCTCAATAGAAAAGGTTACTTCCCGAAACCCTCCAAGATCTGTTCCGCTGCAATCAAAAAGCTCTACCCTCCATCCCTGATTTTCCGCATACTTTGTGTACATACGGAACAAATCAGCAGCAAAAATGGCCGCTTCATCACCTCCCGTTCCTGCGCGTATTTCGGCTATTACATTTTTGCTGGAAGTTCTGTCATCCGATATAAACAAGCTTTTGATCTCATCAAATAAAGACTCTTCCAGTTTCTCTAATTCTCCTAACTCATCCTTAGCCATTTCAGCTAATTCCTCATCTATACCCGTCTGATCCAGGAGAATTTCGGCTTCCTTTTTCCTCGTACGGGTTTCTACCAATTGAGTATATTTATTCACCATCTTGGAATAGCTTCCATGTTCCTTTAAATATGTTGTATAACGATTGGAGTCTGAAATTATCTCCGGATCTGATAAGAGCTTCTCTAATTCACTATATCTTTCGTATATTTTTTCTAATTTTTTTAATAAATTATCATTCATTTTTTCTTTACGGTTTCTTCAGAAGTATGAGCTTTTTGAAGCCTTTTCTGAAACCTCTCTATTTGACCAGCGCTATCGAGAAATTTTTGTTTACCGGTATAAAATGGATGGCACTTTGAACATACTTCCACAAATATTTTCGGTTTCGCCGACCTTGTCTTAAAACTTTCACCACATCCACATGTCACAATAGTTTCCATATATTCCGGATGAATTCCTTGCTTCATTGCTTCGCTTCCCCCTAAAATAAACAATGCGTTCTGTGAACGCATAATAAAATAAGACAATTACTTATCGCTAAATACCTTTAAAATTTTAACAAACCAGAAAGTGTTCTGCAATAGAAATTTTATTATAAAATTCGTTTGAATATTTATGTGAATTGTATATAATGACTAATTTAGTCTCTCATATTTATATTTTTACATAATCTACAGTTTTTGTTAAAATAACTTCTAACGAAAATAGTATATTTGTAGTATCTTATAACTCTTATTTGTTTGGTTTTATACATTATGTTTGAATCAATTGCAAGTAGTTTGGAAGGTGTTTTTAGCAAACTCAGGGGAAAGGGACGTCTCACAGAGACTAATATTAAAGATGGACTGCACGAAGTACGTTTAGCGCTTCTTGAAGCAGACGTTAATTACAAAGTCGTTAAGGACTTTATCCAGCATGTTACTGAACGCGCTGTTGGCGAAGAGGTAATAAAGAGCGTTGCGCCTGGACAGCAGATTATAAAGATTGTTCACGATGAATTAGTCAAATTAATGGGGGAATCGGACACAACAATTCCCTTTAGAGAAAACGAACAAACGTTGATCATGTTGGTTGGATTACAAGGTAGTGGAAAGACTACCACAGCAGGAAAACTCGCTAAGACCATAGCTTCTAAAGGGAAAAAACCACTCCTGGTAGCCGCAGATGTACAACGGCCCGCTGCAATTGAACAATTAAAGGTGTTAGGTCAGCAACTTGATATGCCGGTGTACTTTGAGCATAACTCGCAGCCGGTGAAAATATGTAAAAATTCTCTTCAGCATGCCAAAGAGGGAATGAACGATGTTATTATTTTCGATACCGCCGGAAGACTACATATTGATGATGAACTGATGTCGGAATTACAGGAAATCAAAGAAAAATTAAAACCACACCAAATTTACTTTGTTTGCGATTCCATGACAGGCCAGGATGCCGTTAATAGCGCAAAGGAGTTTGATACTCAACTAGGATTTGACGGTGTAATTTTAACAAAACTGGATGGCGATACCAGAGGTGGAGCTGCCTTATCAATACGGGCAGTTACCGGAAAGCCCATTAAATTTGTGGGTATTGGTGAGAAGTTAGATCGTTTGGAAGAGTTTCACCCGGACCGTATGGCTTCGAGAATACTCGGGATGGGAGATGTTGTATCCCTTGTAGAACGTGCTCAGCAAGCTATTGACATGGAGGAAGCTCAAAAACTTAGCAGAAAAATACAAGACGATACCCTCAGCCTGGATGATTTCCTTATGCAGCTCCAACAAATCAGGAAGATGGGACCACTGAAAGAAGTTTTGGGAATGATTCCAGGTATGGGAAATAAGGTCGATGGTTTAAATATAGACGAAAAACAGCTCCAAAGGGTCGAAGCAATTATTAAATCCATGACACGCAGTGAGCGGTCTAATCCAGATATAGTCAACGGAAGTCGGAGACAGCGGGTAGCTACAGGAAGCGGGACAACAATCCAGGATGTAAATCAGTTATTAAAGCAATTCAAATCGATGAAAAAACTGATGAAACATTTTAGGGGAAATGAAAAAAATTTAAAGAAGATGGGATTATTATCAAACAAATTGCCTTTTGGTAAAGGTATGATACGATAATTCAGGTAATAACATAACTATTAGTTACAAAATTTAAACTGGTAAGGAGAAAAAATGGTAAGATTAAGAATGATGAGAATGGGTCGTAAAAATAGACCTTATTATAGGATTGGCGCCTTTGATGCCCATGAGGAGAGGGATGGGAAAATCATTGAAAATCTGGGGACATATGATCCTATGGAATCGAATAATGAAAAACAAGTCACTTTAAAAAAAGAGCGGGTAGAATATTGGTTAGGGGTAGGTGCAAAGCCAACAGAATCAGTCGCTAGTGTACTGAAAAAATTCGGTATAGCATTTAAAAAATAAATCATGCGGATCGATATTTTAACATTATTCCCGGAAATGTTTGAGAATGTACTGGGAAATAGCATTTTAAAGATTGCCCGGGAAAAGGAACTCGTTCACTATAATCTTTTCAATATCCGGGAGTATGCTGAAAATAAGCGATGTGTTGACGATCGGCCATACGGCGGAGGCCCCGGCATGGTGATGAAACCAGAACCTATCTTTAATTCGGTTGAATTTATTGAACAACAGGCACATGCTTGTTCAAAAAAGATATTGTTAACACCACAAGGGCGCCAATTTTCTCAATCAGTTGCCGTAGAATTAGCGAAAGAACCTTATATAATGCTTATATGTGGCCATTATGAGGGCTTTGATGAAAGGGTCCGGATAGGATTGGATGCACTTGAACTTTCTATCGGCGACTATATCCTTTCTGGTGGAGAAATACCTGCAATGGTAGTTATCGATGCTGTGGTTCGTTTGATACCGGGGGTATTGGGTGACCTAGATTCTACAACAAATGAGTCCTTTACTAATGGTTTGCTGGAATATCCACAATATACCCGCCCGGCAGAATATAGGGGCATGCGAGTGCCAGAAGTACTGATGTCTGGTAACCACCAAAAAATAAAAGAATGGCAAAAAAACCATGCGGTAAAAAAAACTCTGGAAAAAAGACCGGATCTTTTACAGAAAATATAATTTTTATAGTATATGTTGTAAAAATCTAAAATGAGGAGATGATGACTGTGAATATTATTGATATCCTTGAAAAAGAGCAGATGAAAAAGACAATCCCCCAATTTTCAATAGGAGATCAGGTAGATGTATCAGTAAAAATTATTGAGGGTGATAAAGAACGTATTCAGGTTTTTAGTGGTATTGTAATTGCCAAAAACGGTGGAAGCCTCCAGGAAACGTTTACAGTAAGGCGCATTGTCCAGGGTGAGGGTGTAGAGCGTGTATTCCCGGTTCATTCACCAAAAATTGCTGATATTAAAGTTGTAAAATCGGGTAAGGTCAGGCGCGCAAAGCTCTATTACATGCGTACCAGAACAGGCAAAGGCACAAGATTGCAGGAGAAATTTGAATAAAAGTAATGCAAGGCAGGAGAAATATAGCGTCTCAGGTAAAAAGAGAAACTTAAGATTATTGCATCAGGAAGAAATAGAGTATTAA
>SULG01000130.1 GCA_005524015.1 Candidatus Jettenia ecosi | reverse complement strand
ATAAATATGACATTATCGACTAAAGAAAAGATTGAACAACTTCGTAATGCCATACAACACCATGATAGAAAATATTATGTTGAAAATAATCCCGAGATTAGCGACTATGAATATGATCAGCTTATAAAGGAACTGAAACATCTCGAGGAATTACATCCCAATCTCATTACCCCCGAATCTCCCACTCAACGGGTGGGAGGAGAACCGCTCACTCATTTTTCTACCGTAGAGCATAAAATTCCTATGTTAAGTATTGATAATACTTATTCAAAAGAGGAATTAAAAGAATTTGACAGGCGCATAAAACGTATACTGGGAATTGATAACGATCACGATATTGAATATGTAGTTGAGTTAAAGATTGATGGAGTAGCTGTTTCTCTTTTTTATGAACAAGGTTTATTTGTGCGAGGAGCTACCAGGGGAGATGGTTTTCGGGGAGATGATGTAACTGCAAACCTTAAAACCATCCGCCAGATACCTTTGCGATTTGAATTTTCGGATAAAAAACAGAAAATTCCATCAGTAGTTGAAATCAGGGGAGAAGTTTATCTGCCAAATAAAGAATTTCAAAAACTTAATGAGGAGAAAGAAGAAAAAGGTGAACCTCAATTTGCGAATCCCCGGAATGCTGCTGCTGGCTCGCTTAAACTTCTTGACCCACGCATTACAGCGCGGAGAAATTTACGCATCTTTGCCTATACTATAGCATACCGCGAAGGTTTAGAACTCGAGACACATGTTGAATGTTTGGAACTTATCCAGAAATTTGGCTTTCCGGTAAATCCTTATAATCAATTACGGAAAAATATAGAAGAAGTTATTCAGTATTGTAATGAATGGGATAAACGCCGCAGAGAACTGGATTGTATGGTCGATGGAATGGTTATAAAAGTCAATTCTCTCGCCCTTTATAACCGATTAGGATATACCAGTAAGTCACCTCGCTGGGTAATCTCCTATAAATTTCAGCCTGAACAGGCCATTACAAAAATTGAAGAGATTGTCGTGCAGGTAGGAAAAAGCGGCACCATTACCCCTGTCGCCAATCTTGCTCCTGTACAGCTTGCAGGAACTATTGTTTGCCGTGCTACACTCCATAATTTCGACGAAATTCAAAGAAAGGACATACGGATAGGAGACCATATTGTACTACAAAAAGCTGGTGAGATTATCCCCCAGGTTGTACATGCTTTAAAAGAAAAGCGTAATGGGACTGAAGAAATTTTTCAGGAACCGGCAAATTGCCCTTCCTGCAATAGCATGGTAAAAAGAGAAGGGGTATACCTGCGCTGTTATAATTCCTTATGTCCGGCGCAGACGAAAAGACTTATCAAATACTTCGCAAATCGAAATGCTATGGATATAGAAGGGTTAGGACCTGCGCTTATTGAACAATTGGTTGACAAAAATTTACTAAAAGATTATGCTGATATTTATTATCTCCAATATGATGATCTGGCAGGTCTGGAGCGCATGGGCAAGAAATCTGCATTAAACTTAATCCATGCCATAGAAGAAGGCAAACATCGCGATTTAAATCGTTTGATCTCTGCTTTGGGGATAAATAATGTAGGTTCTCATACCGCAGAAGTTTTGGCTGAACATTTTGATTCCCTCGATGCGTTAGCAAAAGCAAATCAGGATGAATTAGAATCAATTTATGAAATTGGTCCCACTATTGCCAGGAGCATTGCTGAGTTTTTTCAAAATAAGCGTATACGGGAAATTATTGAAAAGCTTAAAGCACAAGGAGTTAATACCCAAAAATTAGTAACTCAAAAAACCGGAAAAAATCCAAAAGTTTCCGGAAAATCTTTTGTTATTACCGGCATATTAAAAAAATACTCTCGCAATGAAGCAGAGACGCTTATTAAGAACTTAGGTGGACGCGTTACATCGGGCGTGAGCAAAAAGACAAACTACCTTATAACAGGTGAAGACCCAGGAACTAAATTACATAAGGCGAAGGAATTAAATGTCCAGATCCTTGATGAAGAAGCATTTGAAAAAATGATAAGCCCATAGAAAAATTTGATAATACCAGATACATTCAAAGGAATAACCTAAATGGAAAAACTGATAAAAAATGCCTTAAAATTAGCAAAAGCAGATTATGCAGAAATAAGAATCCAGGAAGGTGTCAACACGAGCGTTGTGTATGTAGGAAAAGAGCTTGAAAATATCGGCGAGAATACTATTTTTGGTGGATGTGTGAGGGCATTGTTTAAAGGCGGTTGGGGATTTGTTGCCTTTAACGACATCGAGAACCTTCCGAGATATGTAGAAATGGCTTGCGAACAGGCGCGATTCGTTGGTACACAGGAAAGCCAGCTCGCTCCAATACCGGTTATACATGATCATGTAAAAGCAAAGGGAGGAATAGACCCTGCAGACATCTCGTTAACCGATAAACAAGCTATTTGTAACAAGTACAACAGCAAGATCCTGTCTTCGAGGCAAATACAGACCTCCAACGTACGGTATTTAGATTCACATGGAACGGTACATTTTGCCAACACGGATGGCAGCTTTATCGTACAAGAAACTATTTTTTGTGGAATTTCTCTCCTTGCCATGGCAAGGGATGGTATGAATGTACAACAAGCTTATTATTCTGTAGGTGATCTGCAGGGTTTTAGCAATGTTCAAAATTTAGAGCAAAACGTAGAAGAAGTGACCAAGCGCGCAGTTGACCTCCTTACTGCAAAACCGGTAACGGGCGGTAAATATACCGTTATTATTGATCCTAAACTTTGCGGCGTCTTTATTCATGAGGCCTTTGGACATCTCAGTGAGGCTGATTTTATTTATGAAAATGCCAAGATGCGGGAAATTATGGTTCTTGGAAAACGATTTGGAATTGATGCCCTTTCCATCATAGATGACGGCTCTATGGCTGGCGAAGCAGGATATAATAAATATGACCATGAGGGTACACCTACGCAAAAAACCCATCTTATTAAAAATGGTATTTTGACCAACCGGCTTCATTCAAGAGAAACAGCAGCTAAAATGCATGAGCAACCCACAGGCAACGCCCGTGCTGTAAACTATGCCTATGGACCTATTGTGCGTATGACCAATACCTATATGGAACCCCGTGATTACACTTTTGAGAAGATGCTCTCTGAGGTCGATAACGGCATTTACGCTATCGGCGCCCTCGGTGGACAAACAAATATGGAAATGTTTACTTTTAGCGCCGAAGAAGCTTACCTGATAAAGAACGGAAAAATACAGGAAAAAATACGTGACGTAGTTCTTACAGGAAATGTGTTTGAGACACTTATGAATATTGATGCCATTGGGAACGACCTTCACATACATGGAGGGCTGGGAGGATGTGGTAAAAGCGGACAGTCGCCTCTCCGGGTCGGGGATGGTGGCCCGCATGTTCGTATACAAAACGTTGTTGTTGGCGGAAGATAAAGGAAATGGATATACTGGATCTTTTGCTATTCGCGAAAAAAGAGAATGCCTCCGATATCCATATAAGCTCCGGAGAACCGCTCATGATTCGTATCCATGGGGATATAAGGAAGATCGAAGGCCCTCCGCTCAGGAAAGAAGATGTACACAAGATACTCTATGATATTCTCAATGATCAACAGCGTAAGACGTATGAAGAACACTATGAGTTGGATTTTGCTATTGCATTTGGCGATACCGGGAGATTCAGGGTAAATGCTTTTTTACAAAACAGAGGAGAGTCCATAGTATTCAGGTCGATACCCACCGTTATCCCCACTCTGGAACAGCTTGATATGCCAAAAATAGTAAGCGATCTGACGAAAAAGGAAAAGGGACTTATCCTTGTAACAGGACCTACGGGCTGCGGCAAATCAACCACATTAGCAGCAATGATTGACCTTATCAATCGTGAGGAGAAATGTCACATCCTTACGATTGAGGATCCTATCGAATTCATTCATCAGTCCAAAAACAGCCTTATTAACCAAAGGGAATTAGGACCGCACACCCATAGTTTTGCCAATGCCTTAAGGTCCGCTTTACGTGAAGACCCTGATGTTATCCTGGTAGGCGAAATGAGGGATTTGGAGACTATTTCTTTAGCGCTTACTGCTGCTGAGACTGGCCACCTGGTTTTTGGCACATTACATACATCCAGTGCGCCCAAAACCGTTGATCGGGTGATCGATGTGTTTCCACCGGAACAGCAGGAACAGGTGCGCACCATGTTCTCTGAATCTATTCAGGCTGTGCTTACCCAACAACTTCTTAAAAGAAAAGATGGAAAAGGACGTGTTGCAGCATTAGAAATTATGATCGGCACATCAGCAGTACGGAATTTGATTAGAGAAAACAAGATAGCTCAAATCCCATCATCTATACAGACAGGCCGTCAATACGGTATGCAAACCATGGATCAGGCTATGATCGAACTCTATCAGAAGGATTCGGTTACGAAAGAGACAATTGAAAAACTGGTAAGCAACCCAAGTGTACTTAGCGGTATGAGATAAAACTATCGCATGAGAATTCTGATCTGTTACATGAGGAGATAAATGGAAATCAAGGAACTACTCCAGGAAATGGTTCGCCTGGATGCTTCGGATATTTACCTTACTGTTGACCTTCCGCCTATGTACCGTAAAGAAGGTATTAACTCCCCGTTTGGAACAAAAAAATTAACTGCTGAAGATACCAGAACTTTAGCAGAAGATATGTTAAGCGAAAAACAAAGAAAAGATTTTTATCAAACAATGGAAATGAACCTGGCTTTGTATTATCCGGAGCTTGGTCGATTTCGGGTAAATATATTTTTTCAACAGAGAAACATTGGTCTTGTTATCCGGCAGATAAAAATCAATATTCAAACTATTGATGACTTGCACCTTCCCCACATTTTTAAAGATATTGCTATGACGAAAAGAGGATTAATTCTTGTAGTTGGCGCAACAGGCTCAGGAAAATCTACTACTCTGGCTGCCATGGTTGATTACAGAAATACTCATAATTCGGGACATATTATCACGATAGAAGATCCTTTAGAATTTGTGCACCGGCATAAGAAATCTGTTATTACACAAAGGGAGGTTGGTATCGACACTTTATCGTTTCATGATGCACTTAAAAACACCTTACGTCAGGCTCCGGACGTCATCCTTGTTGGCGAGATCCGCGACACGGAAACTATGGAATCAGCCATTACCTTTGCAGAAACAGGCCATCTCTGCCTGGGAACACTCCATGCTAACAATGCCAATCAGGCTATTGAACGAGTTATAAACTTTTTCCCTTCAGAACGCCATGAGCAAATTTATTTGCTCCTTTCACTGAATTTGCGCTCTATTATTTCACAAAGATTAGTGCCATCAAAGGACGGGAAGCGAGTTGCAGCCTTCGAGGTACTGCTCGATACATCCAGGATTAAAGACCTTATCCTTAAGAGGCAGATTGAATTATTAAAAGAAGCAATGTCAAAAGGAACACAAGAAGGCATGGCAACCTTTGATCAATCCTTATTCAATCTCTATAAAAACGGCAGAATCAGCTATGAAAATGCTATTGCTTATGCCGATAGTTCCAATGATTTGCGGTTACAGATAAAGGCAGAAAAATCTGATGAAACAAAAGATGATAAAACAGCGCGTTTTAAATTAAAATTATAAATTAACAAATGCCGATTTCCATAAAGAGAGGTTAAATTCATGAATAAAATTGAGGAAAAGATATTAGAATTGGCTTTAAAACATGCTCCTTCCGTAGAAGTACTTTATGAAGAGGGTGAAACACGGTCGGTAAGTTTCGAAAATAACAAACTAAAATCAGTAAATACAAAATCCATTCGTGGAATTGGACTTCGTGTCATTAAAGACGGAAGAATTGGATTTTCCAGTACTACCGATTTCAGAAAACCTGAGAAACTGGTCGCCAATGCAATAGAAAGCGCAAAGTTTGGACAAACCGCTGCCTTCGATTTCCCTTCTAAAAATACTTTCCCCACGGTTGCTATTTTTGATCAGCGTGTTATAGATTACCCTATCCATACATGCGTAGATATGGGAAAAGAGGCTATCGGAAAATCATTATCGGTAAATCCCGGTTATGATTGCAGTGTTGGTGTAGGGAAAGGACATGGAATGCGTAGACTCATAAACTCTAAAGGGCTGAATCTTTCACTGTCTTCGACATTCTTTAGCATGGGTATCGAAATATTACAAGTGAACGGACAAAGTCTGCTCTGGATTGGTGAAGGTGAAAGCTCAAAAGGTCTTGTAACCGATCTGAATAAACATGTTGATAAGGCGTTAAAAGGCTTAAAACTTGCGGAAAAGGAACTGAAGCTAAGAACAGGGTCTTATCCTGTAGTGGTTACGGCAAAGGCCATGGGAAACCTGCTTTCAACCTTTGAAACTGGCTGTAATGGGAAACTGGTACAGAAAGGCGCATCGCCACTTACCAATAAATTGGGCGAAAAAATCATCGATGAAAGGATCAATATATATGATGATGCCACAATCGATATGGCAGATTCGAGCTATCCGTGGGATGCAGAGGGCACACCGGCTCAGCGTACGGTACTGTTTGAAAAGGGTATCTTGAAAAACCACCTCTTCGATTTGCAAACTGCCGGAATAATGAAAACAAAATCTACAGGAAATGGCAATCGTGGTTTTTCTTCCCAACCATCACCTGGTAATTCAAATGTAACTGTTGACCCGGGAAACATGCCATTTGAAACTATGATTAAAGATATCAAATATGGTGTGCTGGTGGATCAGGTATTGGGTGGCGGTCAAAGTAATATTCTTGCGGGTGAATTTTCTGTAAACATCGATCTTGGTTATATAATTGAGAACGGAGAAATTGTAGGCAGGGTAAAGGATTGTATGTTTGCAGGAAATGCCTTCGAAGTATTTAACAATATTGTAGCAATAGGTAATACAGCAGAATGGCATGGTTCAACCAAAGCGCCCCCCTTTTGCTTCAAGGCAATAAATATCTCAGGCAATGCTGATTAAACTCTAAAATTTGTTCTTCGTTTTATACTCTTATATTAAAACAGATAAGAAGAAGAGCCTACGAGAATGATTTAACTCATAAACAATGGGGATTTATTAGGCCATTGATACTGCCTACCACGCCAGGGGCATGGAAGACGTACAACAAGTGTATACCTCTGACCCAATCCCTTTACTTTCTGGTTTTATGGTGAAAATTTGATACCTTCCTCAATATCTCTCACTATGGACTAGAGCGTGTTATGCACTTTGAAATATCACCTCAGCAAATCTTCTGAGCATGAGTATGGCAAAAGCAAGGAAATGAAGACCAGACAATACTTCAGGTAGTCGCTCATAATCCCTTACGAGTCTTCTGAACCTGCTCTTCCAGGCAAAGGATCTCTCAACGACCCATCTTCTGGGGAGAAGTACAAATCCTTTCTTTGCCTGAGGGAGCTTCACCACCTGAAGCTCTATTCCATGCTCTTTGGCATCCTCTTTTGCCTGATCACCTGTATAGCCTTGATCCACAAAGGCTATCAAGGCGGATTCTCCCGTTACTTCCTGAATCTCTTGACAAAGCTTCTTCACCTGAGCTCGTTCCTGCTCATTGGCAGGAGTTACATGCAAGCCAGAAGATGTCCGAGAGTATCAACAGCCACAGGGATCTTGCTTCCTTTCTTCTTCTTGTGTCCATCATATCCGGCTCTTCCTCCACTCTCAGGTGTAGACTGAACAGTCTGGCTATCGATAATCGCTGCAGAAGGCTCCTTTTTCCTTCCTTCAGCCAGTCTCAGGATCTCTCGAAGATCATGAACAATGGCCTCAAAGACTCCAGCTCTTATCCATCTCATAGCTTGCTGGTAGATGGTATACCAGGGAGGAAGATCATGAGGGATCATCCTCCAGGTGGTTCCCCCTCTGACCATCCATCTCAGCCTATTGAAGACTTCTCTCAAAGAATGATCTCTTTGAGGAGCATCCTCTTTCATCAGGGTCAGGTAAGGGGCGACAAATGCCCATTCAGCATTAGTGACATCACTTGGGTATGGTTTTCTTTTGTTTTTATTTGGTTCCATACCCAAATTATAACAGTTTTATCCACAAAAGTGCATAACACGCTCTAGACATAACCACATCTTAAGTATTTTTAAAATAAAGTTAATAAT
>SULG01000129.1 GCA_005524015.1 Candidatus Jettenia ecosi | reverse complement strand
ATCTAAATTTGAAGAAGTGGCACAATTAGTCGCCTGAATTTGGTGCCTTATACCAGATGTCTGATCTTCCCCATGATACTGTTGTTGTTTTGTTTCCAGCATATTTACAACAAGATGTTTAGGCTCAATAATTTCTCCTGATAATAATACTGCCCGACGGATAACATTTTTTAATTCTCTTACATTACCCGGCCAATGATATTCGAGTAATATCTCGAGCGCCTCTTTTGTAATTCCTCGAATATTCTTGTTTAATTCCTTATTGGTAATATCCAGAAATCTCTTACAAAGAAAGACAATATCATCCTTCCGTCGCCTTAACGGCGGTATCTCAATGCAGAATTCGTTCAATCGCTGATACAGGTCCATTCTAAAAGATCCTGACTCTACGAGGGATTCCAGCCGCTCATTTCCTGCTGCAACAACACGCACATCAATCTCGACTTCTTTATTACTCCCCAAACGCCGAATTCTTCGCTCCTGCAGGACGCGCAATAGCTTACCTTGCATAGATTTTGGTAAATTTCCAATCTCATCAAGAAATAGTGTGCCTCCGGATGCTATTTCAAATTGTCCTATTTTCTTCTGTTCTGCGCCGGTAAAAGCGCCTTTCTCAAATCCAAAGAGTTCACTCTCAATCAAAGTTTCCGGAATTGAACCGCAATCCACTACGATAAATGCTTTATCCTTTCTGGAACTTCGGCTGTGAATACTCCGTGCTACTAATTCTTTACCAGAACCAGTTTCCCCATAAATAAGAACCGTAAAATTGGTCGGAGCAACACACCCTAGCAGCTCATTTATCTTCATAATCTCGGCGCTGGACCCCATTTGTTCGAAGAGCGGCATAGCAAGACCAAATTGCGTTTTCAGTTTATAAATTTCCTGCCGCATAGATCTTTCTTCGATAGCTCTTTTTACGGTTAGTTCTAACTCTTCATTATCAAAGGGCTTTGTAATATAATCATATGCGCCAATTTTAATAGCCTCGACTGCCGATCGTATTTCTCCATAAGCAGTAATTATGATTACAGGAATTTCATTGTTGATGCTTCTGATTTGCCGTAATATCTCTATCCCATGCATGCCTGGCATACGAAGATCGAGAATAACAACGCTGGGAAATTCCTTGTTAAAAATCTCCATCCCTATATTGCCATCGCTTGCTGTGTAAGTTATATATCCTGATTTGCTCAAAATACGTGAGATCATATCGCACAAGTCCACTTCATCGTCTATAATGAGAACTCTAGCATTGTCGTCTGTTATCATAGGCTCTTTTAGTATCAAAAAATTTCAATGTATACGTGTATAGTAAGAAACGCCGAGATGAATTGAGAACAACTCTGAACATAAAAATATCACTTTATTAAGAAATGAATGAACACACTATCATCTTACAGGTCGAGATGATGTTCGTGATACCAAATCCTGCACTAAGCGTATTTTGGTATGAAGATTTTTCCTGTTAATTGAATTTTTGAATGGCAGGTGGTATAGTTAAATACTCAACAACGATATCGGATGGTAGTATTTCAACTATCTTATGGAGCATCCCCAGAAAAAGAATACCTGTTTCACGATCTTTCAGAGTCTCGTGGATTCTGCTGGCAATAAACATATCTCTTTCGGTCATATAATTCTGCCTGATGGTACCTTTTTCAACAGATTTCCCTATGGTTGTACTTTTGATCAGATGATATTCCTTCATTAACAATGCTGCATCTTCAGTCCCTATCAAGGTAGCCCCTTTACTTATAAGTTTTAGCAGTAATTGATGATTTCTCCCGCCTCTCTGTGCAATGTCCTGTACAATTTGTAATTCATTACCGCATACCGGTAAACCATCCTGATAGATTTTAACCTGACTATAGCAAAGGTGTTTTTGATTTAAACACTCCTCAATACTTATCCATAGGTCATTTATTCTCTTGAGATGCTGATGCCATTTGTATATACCGTATTTTTGCATATATTCTTTTTTTAATGACCCTGCCATTGAGCCCATATCGACTTCAGTATGAATAATCGGTATATAAATAAGTTGTCTTCCCATCGTTTATGCACTGCAAATTTTTAATACTAGAAGAAAAAGGCAAGTTTTATTCCTACTTCAAGTTTACAAGATCTAAAAATCTTGGAAATGTACTTATCCATATATAAATCAAATATATAGAACAAATAAAAATTGTCTTTTTTGAACGAGAATGACATAAAAGGACACATTATTATGGTTTTAATTCCATAAATAGTATGGTACGTTTTCTATACAATTATGGCATGCACACCATACTTTAATCTGTTAAAATAATGCAGGGAAATGATACTTACCACGTAAAGAGAACTGGTTATAATTTTGAGATACCGTTTTCTATGATCTTTTAGGATAAGATAAACTACTACTGTTCTCATCACTGTTGTTTGTTGTAATGTAATAAGCCTTAACAAGACATATTTTGCTTATGGATAAAAAAAGGGGAGGTAAAAATTACAAAAGATATGAAGATGGAAAGAGAAAAAAGGGGATTTTTTAGTACTTTTAAAATATCAGATAGTAACATAACAGCATCTCCATATAAAACTTGGCCGCACAAACACAATGGCCTATATGAAGTGCTGTATTCATGCGGCAGCACTGCTACCACATCTTCAACAAAGATTTAGACCAGAGGCTTTGCGCCCTATCCTTTCGAATGGTTTACCCTTTTCGGTTTCTAAAAATGAACCTTATGCTGAATTTCAGGCTATCTTATGATAATATTTTAAAAATATCAAGTAACTATTCAGGTACTTTTTGATATAAGGCACAGTAATCGAAAAAATTTTTTGTTTTTTGCTGGATTTAATACAGTTATTCACTTAAGGTTTAAGATATGAAAGCTTTAACACCAGAAGAAGCACGGGAAATATATCATGCTGGCCCGGAAGCGGTTGTAAAAGCCCTCTGTGAATTAAGTGCTGCTGTTGAGCGTTTAGAGCTTCGTATCAAAGAACTCGAGAGCCAGTTAGCCCAAAATAGCAGCAATAGTAATAAACCACCGGGCAGTGATGTATTCAACAGATACAAGAATGTGCGACCAAAGAGCAACCGAAAACCAGGAGGTCAGAAAGGCCATCCCGGTCAAACACTGAAATAGTTAACAATCCCGAGTACGTTCTCTGGCACAAGGTTGATAAAAAGTGCTATTGCGGATACCGTTTGAGAGAACAAACCGCTCAGACTTACAGACGCCGTAAGAGGTAGCAGCCCCGGTACAGTACGGAACAACCCTGAAGGCCATTGCTATTTATCTCAGGGGCTATCAACTCCTTCCTTCCCAAAGGACTGCTGAGTTGTTTGAGGATGTATTTTCCTGTTCAATCAGTGAAGGTGCACTGGATAGTATCCTTAAAGAAGGTTCAGCGCATGTGGAAGAACCGGTTGAAAGAATTAAAGAACATCTGAAAGCTGCATCGATAGTCTGTTTTGATGAAACAAGCATGTCCTCTAATGGGAACAATTACTGGTTACATTCTGCCAGTACAAAAGAACTCACGTAGTATTCAATTCATCAAAAACGGGGTAAGGAAGCAATGAATGCTATTGGTATATTGCCCGCTTTTCAAGGAATAGTCATCCATGGCAATTTGAGTGCATATTTTACTTACGGGCAATGCCTTCATGGTTTATGGAATGCTCATCATCTCAGAGAACTTACCTTTGTCAAAGAGGTCTCTAATCAAGTTTGGGCTGGTGAGATGATCGAATGTTTGTTAAAGATCAAACACAAGACGGAAAAAGCCAGAGAAGCAAATCAAGGGCAATTGAACTGGAGGCAGATCGGGTATTTTGAGAGACTCTATCAATCGATTGTTGAAAAAGGCTATAAAGCGAACCCCCTCCAGAGAGAGCCTCCTGGTGGAAGAAATAAGCGGGGGCGACCCAAAAAAGGGAAAGCCCGATGTTTGGTAGAGTGGTTTGACATCCATCGTCACAAGGTCTTGGCCTTTCTGTATGAGTTGCATGTGCCTTTTGATAATAACTTAGCCGAACGTGATATCAGAATGGCTAAGTTGAAGCAAAAGATCTCGGGCACGTTTCGCAGTGAAGAGATGGCTCATGGCTTTTGTCGAATCCGGAGTTTTATCTCTACGGCTCGGAAACAATCCCGAAAGATTATGGAGGCCATTGGAACACTCTTGAACGGTTCACCATTCATCCCGGTCTCTGGATAAACGTGTCAAAGAACAAGCGCCGTACTAAAAAATCTGCTCGCTATTTATGCTGTTTTTGTAAAACTACCTGAGTAGTTACCAAATTCCAAGCAATGCCGGGATATCTTACTTGGGTTCTACGAGATGAAATTAGGTATGATGTTCCCTAAATTCCTCGATATCAACAGCACGGTGCGAAAAGCTGCCCACCTCCTCAGCGATGGAGTATTCCATTCACTTCCTGTGGTAGACAAAGATAATAATCTTATTGGAATTATTACGAGTACAGATTTGATCAGGTATTTGGCAAGACTGTGTTAAACCTCACTTTCCAAGCGGGTGCAGGTTTGCAAGCTTAACTGTTTATTATGATCGAATACCTGCCATGAGAAGTGTTCCAAAACCGCTCAATGGAATTCAGTGGGCACTTTACTTAATTCTATGAATTAAAAATTAGGTATAGTGCCCTCTAATTGCCAACTGATGCCCCCGGATTTTATAACCCCGCTGTAATAATCGTTCTTCCCACTGTTTTCGAAATCCGATGCCGGATGAGTTATCAAGCAATCCCAGTTCTTCCTCCTTGTCAGTTAGCTTCTTAAATTTCTCATACTGCAGATAATCTGGAAGTACAAATGTCTCCTTTCGGTGAAGTATTGGTGGATTTTCTGATCCTTTGTAAGAACGTTTGCGGATTTCAAGCGTCCTTAAATATACGGTGATTACCTCATCGAGGGCCGGATGGGCTTTTTTATCAAAATCACTATATGTCAGATAACTAACCTTACCTGTATGACGATGAATTTTCACAATATTAGCATCTTCAATCTCACCGACTAAGACCTGTGCACACCCCACGTAAATGCGAAGTATTGGGTATAAATGCTCTATATAATTTCGGTGAACATACAGGTCGTCTGGTAAAAGTTTACCTATTTTTGACTGCTGACAAGCAATGTCAATAGCTTCTGGCTTGCCTATCTGAAAGAGTAATTCGTCTGCCCTTTCACATGCTTTAGAATAGCTGCCAAAAAAGATCCGCATGTCGTATTGCAGGGTTTTAGGTAAAAGCTCGAAAGGTGGACGGCTTTGAAAGTGTGACAATGCCAGATAAACTAATAAGTCGTTTATTCGTTGTTCACGTCTTTGTTCAATTAAATTATCTGGAAATATATGTTTTACTAACTTGAACGCTTTTGTAAAAGACCCTAACTTAGCTTTCAATACTTCCGTCGCCTCAAACTCATCTTCTTTAGGAATGCGGCCTAAATATTCAATTTTCTTAACAAATTTTTCGAGTACTTCTTTTGCTTCTCTGTATCTATCTTCTAAGAGAATCGGTCTTTTATAAATATCGTAATTGATACGTCTGACTCTTGTGGCTAAAAATAGTTGTTTATCTGCTTCATCACGGAAGACATAAGCAACACCCAACCCGGCGGATATTGGTTCATTTCCAAGAGTTTTCTTAATAAAATCTTTAAGTTCTATTTGGGTATAAAATTTTTGGAAAGTACCACGAGAGGTAATAATACCATCACCATGCTTAACTGCATATGTAGCCCGGTTAGTTTCCTTATCTGTCAATGCAGAGGCAATTAAGACACGCTTTGCCGTTTTAAATGCATTTTTCAGTGTCTCTACTCGTTCTTGTGGTTCTTCTATAACGTTAATTACATATCACAGATTCACGACATCCACGGTTATACATGGTTTTTCACTACCCTCAGCGGGATCCCAACCGGAACATTTGATGCCCTTTTGTTTTAAAAGTGCAACATCGGTCCCTTTACCACAACCATAATCGAACACAGTGCTTGAAGAATTTATTATCTGATCACGAAGTGCAAGTTTTATAGGAAGAGAGAATTTATTTCTTGGAATTGCTGTACGGTGTCTTGGGATGATCATATAAGATACAATAGTTTTACTGCATGGTTATTTCTGATAATATTGTTTCTTTAATATGATTATTTATATTATATGTAGCCGTTTCAAGTCTAAAAATTAATAAGGAATGTACGACTATAGCTTTTAATATATTTTAGCTCAAATCCTTTCAGAACTTATTTGTAATACAATATTCTCTAATTCATCTGAATTGATAAATGGGACTTGTGCAATAGTTATGTTGTCTTCTCCTTCCCGTTTAGCTGCAAGATGTCCCTTGCCTAATAATCGCTCGGCACCTTTCTCTCCAAGTGCAATTTCAGAAGTTCCCTCGCTATCTACTTTGAGAATCAACCTGTTACCAAGATTCGCACGCAACTGCATTGGCATTACATGAGCATCTGGACGTTGAGCCGCAAACACCAGGAAAATTCCTGCTGCTCGTGCTTTAATTCCAAGACGTGATACAATATTCGTAACGGCTTCCCGGTATTCATCTATCATCATCCATTCTGCAAATTCATCGTGAATAACCCACAGAAATGGGAGATACTTTGTCACATTCTTTTTATTG
Organism: Candidatus Jettenia ecosi; assembly: GCA_005524015.1. Classification (GTDB taxonomy): domain Bacteria; phylum Planctomycetota; class Brocadiia; order Brocadiales; family Brocadiaceae; genus Jettenia; species Jettenia ecosi. The sequence continues at coordinate 1,762 of SULG01000129.1, read as the reverse complement.
TTCAAATCAAAGATATTTGCCACTTTATTTTGTTTAAGTATAGTATATCGTGTGTCCATCTCATCAATGAGTCTATTTAGAGTTAAAATTGCGTCCTGTTGGTTATCAATAATTCCTCCCTGTAAATGCGGCAGTTTTTCAAATGCAAAATAATCAACGCCATGTTTTGGATCGATTAATACGATCTGAGATTGACTTGAAGTATTTGTGCAAGCAATAGCTAAGATGATGTTCTGCATTAAAACTGATTTACCGCTACCAGTAGAACCTGCTATGAGTGTGTGAGGTGCATTCTTTTTAGGTGAAAGAAACAACAAATTCCCATCCTCTTCTTTAAGACCAATCAGTAAGTCTGAATTCCCGTTTAAACAATCTGGATTCCATTTCTTCCATAACTCAAGAAGCTGAAGTACCCGGCGATGAGGACGAGCAATGGAGATAGCCACAACTCCAGGTTCTGCTCTAACCGAAATCACATTCAGCCTATGTGTAGTCAGAAATTCTGAACGTCGCTTGATTACCTGTTCTATGGTAAGGTTAGTGCTACCCTGAAACTTTAAAAGCGCTGCGTTAGGTGTAAGTGTACTGCTCATAAGCTTTGCTTGTAGTTGAAATTGTTGTAAAGCACCTTTACATTGGCTTTCAATTTGTTTCATCCACTCAGCATCAGCATCTGCTGCACTGTCTTCCCAAACTCCTTTATATTCAATAATTAGTTTTTTAATGCTAGAATAGGGCCAATATGACGATAAAACCCCATGACCTTCTCCACGAGGTGTCTGAGAGTCCATGGGTACATTAATTTCATCAAACTTTGGCTTTGATATCGTTTGTGTTGTTATTAACTTTGCCGATTCAATACCACTTAAATTCTCTTCGATTCGCTTACTCACATCTGTTTGATTTAATATATTTTTGAATCTTTCTGTTGGTTTACGATAAGATTTCTCTTTCCACACATTTTCTCCTGCAATTTTCTGCCGAACCTGTAGTGGATCTATATTCTTCCAATAACTTAAAACTAATTCACGGAGTTTAGCACGAGAAAATACTTCTTGGTAAGAATCTTCCAATCCAGCTACTTTAGTAAAATCAGAACATTCAGGATCATCAGTTGGTCCAGAAATAAAAATATGTGAATATCCACGAAGATAAATTTCGCATTCTCCATCACGAACTGCATGTCGCCAGGTTGCTAAATTTATGGTTGCATAAGCAGGGAATTGAATTCCATTAAGTATTAGATCAGAAAAACGTGAAAGCCATAAATCGCGATCCAACCTCTTAGGATCTCCGAATAACGCATTTCCAATTCTTCCTAAAGTATCTCGAAGTTGTTTTTGCGATTCTTTACGTTTTAGTAATAGATTAGCAGCATCAATATATTTAGCTTCTGAAATCACTACTGCAAGCCTTAAATTCCCATCATTCGTCATTTCAGGACTTAAAACCAAAATATCAGCAATATGTTGTTCTCGCTGTCCTAACCAATCTGCATAGTCATCAAGGAAATACCAACCAAAATATCGATTCATGCCTAATTCTGACTGTATTATGTAACGACTCAAGACAATGCCCATTAATTCACTTGCGTTACGGCCTCTTTTTGCAGCCCGCAGAACAATATCACCGGAGATTTCGTTTGCGTCATTGATGAACTTTTCCGATAGGGAGTAACAATCCTGATCACTCAATTCAAGGCTCAAATTTTTAATACGGCTAAGCACCATAGATCGTAGAAGCCCAAGTGAAGCAGTCGATG
>SULG01000128.1 GCA_005524015.1 Candidatus Jettenia ecosi | reverse complement strand
ATTCAAGTACACATGTAGATATATATACAATGAAAATTTCTCTTGTTAATTATTAATGTATTTTACTTTGGTTAGTTTAGATTAGGATGTATTACATGAAAGAGTTATCAAAAATTACCGAGACATTTACCGAATCAGTAATTCGTGAAATGACAAGGATATGCGATGCAGCAGGAGGATACAATCTCTCTCAGGGGTTTCCTGATTTTGAAAGTCCTCAGGAAATAAAAAATGCAGCAATCGCTGCTATTAATGATGGTTGGAACCAATATCCTGTTACGTATGGAGAATCAGAACTCCGCAAAGCTATAAGTAAAAAGGCAGCACGGTATAATGGAATTACCTGCAATCCAGAGACTGATATCACGGTAACGTGTGGTGCTACGGAATCAATGATTGCAACCCTTAAAGCAATTATTAATCCCGGCGATGAAATAATTGTATTTGAGCCATATTATGAGAACTACGGTCCGGATGGTATTTTATCCGGCGCCACACCTCGCTATGTGACACTCTACACACCTGATTGGTCTTATTCCTCAGAAGAACTTGCACAAGCATTTAATGAAAAAACAAAGGCTATCATCATCAATACACCCAACAATCCAACAGGAAAGGTATTTACCAGGAAAGAATTAGAAGAAATTGCTGCATTATGTATTCAGTGGGATACCTATGCAATTACTGACGAGATTTATGAACATATTCTCTATGATGACATGCAACATACCTCACTTGCAACAATACCTGGTATGGGCAATCGGACAATAACAATTAATTCAGTATCAAAAACCTATTCTGTAACAGGCTGGCGTGTAGGTTGGGCTATTGCAGAAAAGGCTATCACTCAACGTATTCGTAAGGTGCATGATTTTCTTACGGTAGGTGCACCAACACCTTTTCAGCACGCCGCTGCTATTGCATTATCATTTCCCGATGAGTACTATATCGGACTCCAGGCACATTATAGAGATGCAAGAAAGTTTCTCTTTGATGTGCTTCAAAAAGTAGGTTTTCAGTGCTCTCTTCCTAAAGGTGCTTATTACATTATTGCTGACACGAAAAGTCTCATACATACATTGGATGCAAGAGACGATTTTTCTTTCAGCCATAAACTTATAGAATTAACCGGTGTGGCAACAGTGCCGGGTTCATCGTTTTATTCAAAATCAAATAAAGGGAAAACACAGGTCAGGTTTTGCTTCTGTAAAAAATGGGAAACATTATATGCCGTCGAAAAAGCATTGGATAAGTTAGTTTGACACAGAAAATGCGTCATATTGTACCTGTGTGACGGCACAGGTATGTGTCATATCACACTTTTACATTTCATTTCATGGGCGATTCTATGGTATTTTTTAACTTATTTTTGTAAATATTTAAAATGTACCTTACTGCTAAAGACATCTCTGTATCTTTAAAAGTAAGGTTTTTTTATTTCTGAGGTACATAATGGAACGCGAAATCATAAAAGGAAAGAGGCATAACTTTCGATGGTATGTCTGGAATTTTTATAGAAACCTAATACGATCAACTCCTCTCAAACGTTTTCTATTTTTTCTTTTCTTTGACATTTTAATAATTATCTTCTCTCTTTATTTCTCAATTTTCATTCACTTTGAGCTTACAATACCTTTTGGATACAGATGGTTATTTTTAGATGCGCTGCCTTATTTTATCAGTATTAAGCTGATTACCCTTGCTTGTTTCAGAATATATGAAATTACCTGGAGTTATGCTAGTCTCAACGATTTAGTGGACATCGCTATTGCACAAATGGCGTCACTATTAGGGTTAATAATTTTTATTTTAACTCCCTTCCCTTCTCTTTTTAATTCTTATATTCCCGATTTCTTTTCCTTTGATATTCGTATTGAAGAATTTCCCAGAAGTATTTTTTTAATCGACGCTATTCTATCTTTCCTTTTAATTTCCGGATTGAGATTCTCTAAAAGGTTATTCCTCGAGGTCTTTCATAAAAAAACAATTACGCACTTTAATAAAACAACCCTAATCATTGGTGCCGGAAATACAGGCGATATGATAATAAGAGACATGAAAAAGCTAGGTTACGTTGATTACTATCCTATAGGATGGTTGGACGATGACAAAAATAAAGTTGGAACATATATACACGGATTGAAGGTGTTTGGCACGATTGACGGGTTATGTGATGTTGTTTCAAAATATAAAATCGAAGCAATAATCGTAGCTATTCCATCATTAAATTACAAAACCTTACGGGGGATATACGACTCTGCAAAGCAATTAAGAGTAGACACAATAAAAATAGTACCTCGTATCTACGATTTTCACAGACCGGAAATCAACATAAAAGATCTTGAAGATATCCATATTGAAGACCTTCTTGGACGGCAGAAGATTGAGATTGATTATAAAGGAATACAAAATTTTTTAGAAGACAAGGTAATTCTAATAACGGGTGCAGGGGGGTCCATAGGCTCGGAGGTTACCTTACAAGTATGTTCTTTTCAACCAAAAAGGATAATCCTCTTCGATATCGATGAAACCGAAATCCATAATTTGAAACTAAAATTAGAAAAGTTGTTTCCTGGTTTTTTTACTATTCAACTTCCAAACTCTCAAATACCAGATAAGGTAATCTTTATAACCGGAGATATAGGAGATGACTATGTGGTTAATGAAGTCTTTAGAAAATTTAAACCTGAGGTTGTATTTCATGCTGCAGCCTATAAACACGTACCTATGATGGAAATGAATTCCAGAGAAGCAGTGAAGGTGAATATGTTTGGTACGTACAAGATTGCAAAAGCTTCAGCAGAGCACTCTGTAGAAAAGTTTATCCTTATCTCAACCGATAAGGCAGTTTGCCCAACGAGCATTATGGGGGCTACAAAACGAATGGCTGAATATATTTGTACGGCATTTAATAACGAATATTCAAATACAAGTTTTATTTCGGTAAGATTCGGTAATGTTCTTGGCAGTCGTGGAAGTGTCTTGCCCATATTTTTAGAACAATTAAAGAGGGGTGGACCTCTCACCGTCACCCACAAGGATGTACGAAGATATTTTATGACTATACCAGAGGCAGTGGCACTTGTCTTGCAGTCATCTATTATAGGAGAGGGAGGAAATGTTCTTGTCCTGGATATGGGGAAACAAATAAAGATAGTAACCTTGGCAGAGGAGTTAATAAAACTTCATGGATTACAACCATATAAAGATATCGATATAGAATTTGTAGGGTTAAGACCGGGAGAAAAGCTTTTTGAGGAATTACTTACCGCCGAAGAAGGAACAACTGCAAGCAAACACGAAAAAATATTTATTGCTAAAAATAGCGAAAGATATTCTAAAATAGAAATTGAAGAGATATTAAAGGGATTTGAGAAACTGTTAAATTCCCTACCAGTTAAGGAGGATTATGAAATTATTAGAGATACCCTTAAGAATTATGTAAAAAGCCTTGAGAGAAGGAGACAGAAAAGGCCAGCTCAAGAGTTTGATACTCTAAACGGTGTGGCGGCATTATCAGAGAACGATGAAAGGGATAGCCAATACTATAAAACACAATTTGAGGAATTGTTGAAGACCATCCCAACAATAGAAGATTATGAGATCATTAGAAATACCCTCAAAAATTACATAAACAGCCTTAAAAGAAGACAAAATTTGTATTTAAAACAAGAACCAAAGATAAAAATTTGTTAAGCAGGAGAAAATATTCCGAAATGCATTTCTCTAGTGTATTTTTATATGTAATAAAGACAATAACTTATGTGTTAATTTCATCACTTTTTAGCAAAGTATGTAAGAAATATCTTGTATTGCTGATATTATCTTCACCTCTCTATTCTTGTTCTTACGATCATCATGCTAAAAAAATAGAATCAAACAGTCATCCCCTATATGAAAACCCTTCTAAAGTTCAAATTGCGGAAGAGAAAATTGAGAGTCATTCTGAGAAAAATCAATTCGATTATAGTATCAGTGGTAAAGACGTTTTATACATTACTATATATAATGAACCTGAACTAAGTTATGACCGGCAAACGAATAGATCTTTACGTGTCTCCGTTGATGGCAAAATAACCTTCCCTCTTTTGGGAGAAATAAAAGTAGCCGGACTCACACCATCTCAGTTAGAAAAAAAACTTGAACAACTCTTGAGTAATGGTTATCTCATAAATCCTCATATTTCTGTTATTGTAGGGGATTATTACGGTTCAGTTTGTGTTATTGGACAAGTCAAACAACCTGGGCAAATAAATTTGGTGGATAGAAACATTACTATTATTGAAGCAATTTCCATGGCAGGAGGTTTTACTGATATTGCATCACCTGATCGAACCCATATTATAAGGAAAGAAGATAATGTAGAAAAAAAAATCCCTATAAAAGTTAATAAAATTATGAGGGGCGAGAAAAGCAAGGACATTATTCTCAAATCTGATGATATCATCGTAGTACCGGAGGCATTTTTTTAAGGATATAAAGATATGATCCCTGTTGATCAAAGAAAACCACAATCTCATACAAATCGCAGAGAAAACACAGAAGTACACCTTCTGGATTACCTCAAAATCATCCAAAAAAGGATGTGGATATGCGTTATTGTGTTTATAGCAATTGTCGCGGTTGTCGTTGTTTATACTCTTAGGACTCAGCCTTTATATCAAACGACTGCAAGTATTATGTTAGAGCAGAAAGAATTCAATGTTGGAATCCAGCAGATATTGTCAGAAGATAAAAATATATATAATTTTTATACCGATCAGTGTGAGATAATAAAAAGTCGTCTTATCGCAAAAAAGGTAATTGATATATTAGACCTTAAAAATCACCCAGGATTCAACCCATACAAAGGAATCGAAAATCCTGCTCTTGCAGCAGATAATCCATCTGATCCTTTCACAGAAACATACCTTATTAATGCTTTTCTTTCAGGGTTAAATGTCTCACTCATGAGAAACAGCGGGGTTGTGTGTATTACTTACACCGGAGATGATCCTTATTTAATCACAACAATTACCAATGCAATTGTAAAGACATACATTGAGCAGGATTGGGAACGACGTTATAGTGTGGCCAAAGAAGCCCTGGAATGGCTGAATAAACAAATGGAAAATGTAAAGGATGCCGTTGAACAGTCAGAACTCGCTCTCCAAAAATACAAAAAGGAAAACAATATTTTCGGGATTGAGCCGGTAGGAAGTGGTGAATCGGGCAGGATCGAAGATCCACAACATAATGTCGTTTTCCAAAAGCTAGAGGAGATAAATGCTGCAATAACAAAGGCAAAGATAGAACGGCTAAGATTAGAGACACTTTATAACAAACTTGCAATACTCAAAAACGCACAAAATCAGGCAGAGATAATCCAGTCCATAGCTCCAGTAGTACAAAATGATTTAATACAGAATTTGAAGGGAGAGTCTATAAGAATACAAAATGAGATTTCCCTTTACTCGAATCGGTATGGTCCAAAACATCCGAAAGTTGTGCAACTCAATACAGAATTACACACCATGAGAAATCATATCATTAAAGAAGTAGAACGGTTATGTAATCATATTACAATCGAGTATGAAATTGCCAAAAGCAACGAGGCGACATTACTTTCTCTCTTTGAACAACAGAAAAATGAAGTCTTTACACAAGGAGATAGGTCCATCCAATATGGCGTACTGAAAAGAGAAGCCGATACCAACCGGCAAATGTATGAAACCCTCCTTACACGTATCAAAGAAACAAATCTCGCCGAAGATTTTAAGGTAAGTAACATAAGAGTAATAGATTATGCTGAGGTACCTTTAGGACCTTATAAGCCGAACAAATCCATAAATACCTTAGTCGGGATAATTACAGGGCTTGCCTGTGGTGTAGGAATCGCATTTTTAATGGAATATATGGATAAAACGATTAAAACACAGGAAGATGTTAAAAAATATTTCGGTACAGTATTGCTGGGCATTGTAGGGCATATTCCCCAAAAGAAAAAAGATGCAAGAACAATGCAATTAATAACGTATAATTTACCTAAATATCCTATTACTGAGTCCATAAAACGTATCAGAACAAGTATTATGTTCTCTCACCCGGATAATCCAAAAAAGACTCTCCTTATATCAAGTGCTATTCCTTCTGAAGGAAAGACACTCTTGACCTCAAATTTGGGTGTAGTAATGGCACAGACGGGGAAGAAGGTATTGCTTGTTGATGCAGATTTACGGAATCCGTCTCTTCATAAAACCTTCGAGCTTGATGAGTCCTCAGGACTTTCAAATTCCTTAATCAATCCGGTTAATTTGCACAGAGTAGCGAGGGTTACAAAAGTTCCAAATCTTTACGTAATTACTTCTGGTCCGCCCTCCCCAAACCCATCAGAACTCTTAAGTTCATCTGCTATGGTGGAATTTTTAAAAGTAGCAAGGGAAGAATACGATTGGATTATCATTGATTCACCTCCCCTATTAACTGTCACAGATGGAAGTATCCTTGCAAGGATGGTAGATGGTATTGTTTTTGTACTGAGAAATAAAAAAACCTCTATAGCGATAGCCCAGAAAGGTGCTGGTTGTATTTCTGCAGTACATGATAAAATATTAGGCGTTGTAATTAATGATCTCGATTTTTCAGACGAATACCGGTATCATTATTATGATAAAAAAGAACGGTACTATCAAAAAGCATAATTAAGTTAATAATCCGAAGAAACACCCTATATGCTAAAAAACTTCAAACATTTCCTTACGCTCAATGAAACTATCCTCTGTATGAAGCTGTTTTTTTCCCTTTCAGGAATCCTTTTCTTATGGATACCATGTTGTGAGGTGAATGCACAATATATTATACCACCTGGTCTTGCTGATCTAACGGACACCCGAGGCAATATACATTGGGGACCGCTTACGATTCGTCCTTTATTTACCTTGAGTGAATCGTTTGATGATAATATTTTTGATACACCCACAAACGAAGAATCCGATCTTATTACCATTTATTCCCCGGGACTAAACCTCTTTTTACCAATCAAGGGCCTTAAAAGCGAATTAAATGTGAGTTACCTCGCAAATTTTCTAGAATATAGAGAGAATCCTGAACAAGACCATATTGATCAATATATCGAGGGTTCATTCAAAACAATATTTCCTCTCGGATTAGGCATTACATTGAATAATCGGTTTGAGGATACTGAAATACCTCAAACCTTTGATTATATTTTCGGTGAATTAATCCAGAGAACAAGAAGGAAGTCAAACTACTTCACAACGACCGTTACCCTTCCCGATTATTTTGCTAATTTTGATTCAGAAGTATATTATTCGAATTCCGATAACCAATACGAAGAGTTTAAGGATTCAAGTTACAATGAGCAAGAAATTGGAACGCGGTTAACCTATAAACTTTTTACAAAATTGAGCATACTAACTGAATTTAATCTTGGTGAAACAACTTATGATACTGGTGTCTTAAGTGACTCTATTTTTTACGAATCTTTGGTTGGTATACAATTTAAGGGAACAGCGAAGACAACGGGGACATTTAAGGTCGGCTATCGCATTCGTGACTATGAGGATAAAGAATTCGATCAATTTAGTGGTGTTATCCTTTCCTTAGAGGCTGAAACACGATTGAACGCCTTAACCAGTATTTTAATCTTACTGCGAAGGAGCCAGGAAGAAGTTCTTTTTACACAACATGGAAATTTCTATGAATTAAATTCAATTTATTTGACATTCCGCCGAAAGTTAACAAAAAAACTAGAAGGAAGTATTTCAAACTATTATCAAGTATTGGATTTTCCAGCTTTCGATAGTGAACCTAGTACAGAATTTTTTACGTGGGGGCTAAACACCTCCCTGAGTTATATGATTCAAAAGTGGTTATTCACGGAGTTAAGTTATTGGTACGAGGATCGCAACTCATCTTCAGATAACTCAGAAGAACTGGGCAGGAAAAAGAATGTAATTACCTTTACAATAGGAGCAACCTTCTGAAGCCTGAAAGGTTGATAGATACGACATTAAGAGAGAAATAACAGTATCCTCCTGAAGAGTTACGTAAGCTCCCGAAATTCTTTTTTTGCCTTCCATACACATTCTTTTTACTCCACTTGAAACAATAAATTAGGTTGGGTTTTAAAACTGACATTCGAGAGGTTTTCATAAGTAAAGATAAATTTTGATTGATTTTTTAGCAGGTTACCTTAATCTACCAGATAAAAACCTTCAAAAAAGAAAGGGAAAGGTATGATGGGGGAGTGATTCTTTTGAAATGCTTGCCACCAGGAGATTGGATCATTTTAGGTAAGCGGTTTTTGGGGTAACGGGGGTAGGAATCCAGGCTCCTTCGCTGCTTTCTTTCGCCTGCTGGATCCCCGATAAAGGCGTTCGGGAATGACAGGAAGAGCTATCTTCGATTCAACCTCGCTCTTGTTCCTTGCTATAGTGCGCCAAATCATTTCCATGTTCACTTGTCATTCCCACGAAATTTGTCTTCATAGAAACGGGAGGCGCGAACCCAAACACTATTATTGCTTTTCTTCTGGATTCCTGTTGGAGTTTATCCTCGTGAAAATGGGAAGCAGGGGG
>SULG01000127.1 GCA_005524015.1 Candidatus Jettenia ecosi | reverse complement strand
ATATATAAAATTAAATACTTAAATACATACCATATATAGTATAGTCAAAAAACTGTCCGAAGTATTGTAAATAGTAAACCAAGATATATCATAACTCGTAACACTATAGTTTTTTGAACTTGTAACCCTGTAGTTTTTTGAAAAATAACCCCATAGGGGTGAAATGTTTATAGAAAAATGTATATACAAAACCTTAGCTCCATCGGAGCGGCATGTGAAACACAGAAACACCATGCCGCTCCGATGGAGCTTGATTGTGGCAGAATGATTTGCCTATAAATATTTCGCTCCCAACGGAGCTTTTCACGGTATTTTTTCAAAAAACTACAGGGTTACCATGATTCTCATAAAGTTATTGATATATCTCTAAAAACTACGTACTCCAGACTTGAATTTTCTATACGTAAACATTGAATTAACCAGTATTTTTGAAGATACTGTCTATTGCTTGTCCGAGATTGCTTACCTCAATTATACGTATATTACCGGGAATAGGAATGCTCAATATTGAACCCTCAGGGATGAGGATCTTGTCTATAAAATGTAATTCCCTTAAGACTGTTTCTATTTTGCTATCCAATGATTCTCCTGGTAATACCCTTCCTTGACTGTCCAATCCACCTGTTACTGCTATATTCTCCGGGATTAATGATTTTGTAAGTACGGCATAGTAGCATAAAGCGGTTGCAAGCCCTATATCGTTTCTATCACACTTTTCTAATATTTCATTCATTTCTTTCTCAAGATAGTACTTTATGTGCTTCATCGCAGGGGGAATTATAATGTCGGTATGTCTCCTTTGTACAAATTGATTTACCATCATGGTATTAGTAGACTCGTAGTGAAAGGCCTTTAATGTCTCTGGTACGATGTCGTTATTATTTGTATAGAGACATATTAAGTAGATAGAAAAACTAATTTTGGCGTTATAGGTAAGTAATGTCCGAATTTTTCCTATTTTTGCTTCGGGTTTATAGAATTGATTGGCAAGCTTTTTATCAAGTAATATATTGAGAATGCTATTTTCCCAAATGTCTCGCTCATGAATAGGCGATTCATGTATATAGTTCCTGATATGCGCTTTGAGATTTTCCCTCTTATCAGGGTTTAAAAAGCCAGGGATTTTATTGAGGGCATATTGAATAGCAGGCAGGATATCTGATACGGTCGAGCCTTTTAGTCCAAAGTCATCTTTTTCTAATTCTGCGCATACAAATTCGTTAGGACATATCTTACAATACTCAATTCCCTTATCGCATTTATGAAGAATCTCGTCTATGTATTTTACATAATTACCAATTTCCAGATGTTGTTTTGGAATAAAGTTCATAAAAAATTATCTTATTTTTTGCCTTCTTACTTCGCAATTGGTATAATAGCTGCCTATTAGTAAAAATAAACAAAACGTTAATTGGATCTTTTATGTTTTTTTCAGAATATTATTGTACCTTATTATAATTATAGCAATCTAGGAGATTATAAATACTATTATTCTTAACAAGCAGGTAAAAATTTTATGATTATTATGAAAAATTTAAAGACTACAGGTTCTGAAATTTGTACGTATACTCATGCTTTAAATATAGAATTTCAGGAGTTTGAGATATGGATAAAAAATATGAATTATAAGTTATTTCTGGAATATACTCATTCAAGTGAATACTACAAGCGAAAACAGATGCCTCTCGGTTAATAGAAAAAATCTTCACAAGAATAATGTCAGCTAGCGTGGGTTTTTCTATAAGATAAAGATACAAATTGATTTATTAATATTAGTATTGAGGAACAAATAGTTTTTGACCAATGAAATTACAGAATATCATTTTTGAAACACTGGCGGTCGGTCCCCTTGAAGTGAATTGTTACATTATTGGTTCCAAGAAGGACCATAATGCAATAGTAATAGACGCTGGTGGTAATCCGGAAGAAATTCTCAATTTCTTAAAAAAGCACAATCTTACCCTGCAATATATTTTGAATACCCATGCACATTTTGATCATGTGGGGGGAGTAAGATCTTTACAAGATTCGACCGGTGCAAAATTCCTGCTTCATTCAGAGGATATACCCCTGTTAAATTATCTGGACGATCAGACAAATACATTTGGAATGCCCTCTATTCCCCTACCAAAAGTGGATAGGCCACTGGTAGATAATGAAGAAATTCCTCTTGGAGATGAGATCTTACGGGTTATTCATACTCCAGGGCATTCTCCTGGCAGTGTATGTTTTCTCATAGATAATGCTGTATTTGTTGGTGATACGCTCTTTGCAGGCTCAATTGGCAGGGCAGACCTCTACGGTGGTTCTTATGTTAAGATAATTAACTCAATAAAAACTTGTCTATTTACTTTGGGAGACAGCGTAATCGTCTATCCGGGGCATGGGTTACCTACTACTATAGGTGAAGAAAAACAGCATAATCCATTTTTCTCATAGAAAATTTTACGATAAAGAAAACCGATAATAAAATTTATCTTATGGGCTGGTTCTCTGTATCTTGTAGTAAAATCCCCCCTTGTTGATTTTATAAGGGGGGATTTTACTACTTTTTCAAATTAAATTTGTTTATTTGGTTTCCTGGATTACCAGATCATCAAAAAGTGTATAGGAGTCGGACTTTGTCCACATGCCTACATTTCCACTATCAAAGGTATCATCTGATATTTCTATTACCTTTGTATTATCAAAAAAACATTGAATCTTATCTTCCTTACAAACAGCTTTTAGTAAGTGCCATTCATTCGATGTTATTTTTGTATTTTTACCCCCCATTTGCTTCCGGTTTCCATTAACAACTTTATATAGTCTGACATTATTTTCCAGAGCATTTGCCCCGAGTACATAATAGTTGTTGTTATCTTTGTATCTGAAGACCAATCCTCCTGCCTGATCAACCTTGCCTGTTTCAGCTCTGAATCTTACAAATACCATGAGGTCTTTATAGGATAGATTATCCAGTATCAAAAGTGGAAAACGATAAGCTGTATCGTCTGTTCCGGTTTGTACAACTACATTATCAGGCGAAGTTGCTTTTTCTGTTTTCATAACCATCCAACGTCCTGCTTTACCCTTGCCTGTTAGAGCGCTTTGAAATCCTGCGGGCATTTCATCCGCTTTATCATCATCGAAATAATATTCCCTTCTTTCCCCAATGATTTCTGAGGGTGTAATTTTTTGACCTTGTTGTGCCAGGGTATAATGAGAAATTGACGGATATAATAAGCAAATAGAAATTGTAATAAGCAATTTTTTCATACATTTGACCTCATCTTGTAAAAATACCTGTTAATTTAATTACATGCGAATTAACATCTCAATACAATCTTAAATAGTAAACCCTCCTTTCTCTAAATGTTATTTAACCGTGTTCACATTTTTATTAATAATTTGACTAAAGCTTTATTGTTAATTATAAATATTCAAGTTTACCAAATACTTAATTTTACAAACAGTTGTATTTAAAATAATTTGTAAATTTTGGTCTTGATACTATAATAATTACTTATGTTTACACGGGAAATTAATACGCTCCTTAATGAAAACGTTAGTATCGGCTGGGGTCTTGTGATGTGAACTCATCTACATCAATCATAAAGATTGATTTTAACAGAAACTCATTATTACAGAAGGGTAATTAAAATGGGTAAGCCGCTTCGCGTTTTAATTGTCGATGATTCATTATATGATGTTGATTTAGTGCTCTGTGAATTGAGACGAGGTGGCTATGATCCGATATTTGAAAGGGTCGAAACAGCTTCAGCGATGAAGATGGAACTCGAAAAGCAAGCATGGGATGTTATCCTTTCTGAACATTCCATGCCATTTTTCAGTGGAATTGGCGCACTGATACAATTGCAATTAAGTAAAATGGATCTGCCATTTATTATCATATCAGGTGTTATAAGTGGGGACGTAGTGGTAGAATACATGAAAGCTGGCGTTCAAGATTATGTGAGAAAGAATAATCTGACATCGCTGGTTGCTTCCCTTGAGCGGGCATTAAGCGAGGCAGAGGAACGGATGAATCAAAGGCAGGCAGAGGAATTACTCCGTATGAATGAGAGTAGATATAGATTGTTACTTGAAAATCTTCCCCAAAGGATATTTTATAAAGATAAAAATTTAATGTATGTATCCTGTAATGAGAGTTTAGCTAAGGATTTGCACGTCAGACCAGATGAAATCTATGGAAAAACAGATTATGAGTTTTTTCCTAAGGAGCTTGCTGAAAAATACCGTGCAGGAGACAAGAGGGTTATAGAATCAGGCCAGGCTGAGGATAGAGAAGAGAAATATATCAAAGATGGACAAGAATTGATCATCCGTATGGTGAAAACCCCTATGAAAGATGAAAAGGGTGATATTATTGGAATATCAGGTATTTTCTGGGATATTACTGAAAAGGTATTATTATCAAGGGAGGCTGAACGCTCCAGGCATTTAGCATCATTAGGTGAACTGGCGGCAGGGGTAGCTCATGAGATTAATAATCCTATAAACGGTATTATCAATTGTGCCCAAATATTGTTTAATGAAAGCAACGAAGGGAGTAGCGAACAAGATCTTGCCAGACGAATTATCAAGGAAGGCGATCGTGTTGCCGACATAGTGCACAGCCTTCTTTCTTTTTCCAGGCCAAGTGATACAAAAGAAAAAAAGAATGATGTTTGCATGCATACAATCCTGTCTGATACGCTTATACTGACAAAGGCTCAATTGCAAAAAGAGGGTATTCAGATAAAGGCGAATATCCCAAAGAACCTGCCAAAAATAGTTGCAAACCCACATCAAATACAACAGGTCTTCTTAAATACCATAAGTAATGCGCGATATGCCCTGAACCAAAAATATCCGAAAATACATGATAATAAGATTCTTGAAATACTAGGTGAAGAGATAATGTTAAATAATTATCCCTATGTAAAAATCACGTTTTATGATCATGGTATCGGCATACCTGCTCATATCGTGCATAAAGTAATGGATCCATTTTTTACCACAAAACCGAGAGATAAAGGAACGGGATTAGGTTTAAGCGTAAGCCATGGTATCGTCGCTGCTCACGGTGGAAAATTTATTATTGATAGTGTAGAAGGAGAATTTGCGAAATTTTCAGTAGTTTTGCCGGTAAAGCCTGTTGCAGATAGCTTGTAAATTTTAGATAAATTGTAGTGAGCTTTACCTACTCCATTGTTGCTCAATCGCTTTCGATTGAACCAGCGAATTATTTACCGGAAAGATGTTTCTTCATTCGTATTCAGGTATGCTTATGGATGACTGGGTAGATTTCAACATCTTATAAATGGCAAATTCTGATTCTGCCTCGACGTGCATATCCTTTTCCTTGTAAAGAAGTCCCAGATTCCTGTGTGCATCAATATCATCTGCGTTAATATCCAAAACTTTCTTATATGCCTCAATAGCATCATCCCATTTGCCAATCTTTTGGTAAGTGAGTCCGAGGTTATAATAAGCGTTCACAAGGTTGGGGTCGATCTCTACTGCCTTTTCCCACTGGACAAGGGCAGTGTTATACATATTTTTCTTTGTATAGGCATTGCCTAATTTATAGTATAACTCCGCATGGTTTGGGTAAACTTCGGTAATTTTCTCCCATGTTTGTATCGTTTTGTCTATTAAACCTTTTGCATTATATGCATCTGCAAGATTTATCAGGGCATCATAATCATTTGGATTGATTTCAATAATCTTGATCCACAAAGAGATAGCCTTGTCAATATCTCCCTGATTATAATATGCTATTCCTAAATTAAAGTAAGCATCAGTATTGTTAGGATTTAATTCAATAGTTTTACTCCAGGCAGCGATGGATTCATCATACATCCCCTTTGTAGCATTAAGTTCAGCATAATTGTAATACGCCTCCGCATAGTCAGGTTTGCTATCAATAGCCTTTTTATATTCGGATAATGCCTCTTTCTGCATATCATTTTTTGTGTAAATCTCTCCTAAGGTAAAATGAGCTTCGGCAATTTTGGGATTAAGTTTAATTGCCTGTTCCAGAGAGGATACAGCATCTTTAGTTTTATTCTCTTCACTGTAGATGAGACCGAGATTGAAGTAGGCTTCAGCAAAGTCTGGTTGTAGTTCCAGTGTTTTTTTAAAGGCATCTATCGCATCTTTGGTATTATTTTTTGTATAAAGGACAATGCCTAAATTATTATAAGCGTCGGGGTAATTTTGATCCGAAAGGATTGCAGCCTTATGCTCAGCGATCGATTCTTCAAGAGCTCCTTGTTTGTAATAAAGCAAGCCAAGATAATTGTGTGCCTCTGCATCCTTGTGATTCAATTCAATAGTTTGTTTAAACTCATTTGTTGATTTATCATAGAGATTTTTTGTGTAGTATACCAATCCGAGTGTGAAATGGGCATCTGCATTTTTCGGATCAAGTTTGATCGACTTTTTAAGATAGGTAATGGAATCCTCAAGCATATTTTTCTTATAGTAAAGCAATCCCACATGGTAGTTTGCATCAGTAGCTGAAGGGTTCAATTCGAGGCTTTCTTTAAAAGCTGTGAGAGATTCTGAGAACGCATCCTTATCTTTGTATGCTAAACCGAGGTCATTGTAAGCATCTGCCTTTTCTACCGTCTGCGTTATCTTATAGTAAGAAACGGCAGCAAGGAGCTCTGCAATTGCTTCATCCGGTTTGTTATTCTCATAATAGATCTTTCCCAGATAATGATGCAATTCAGCATCTTCTTGTATTTTTTCAGAAGCAAGTTTCAATTCCTCTAAAGATTCATCTACCATTCCTTGCTTAAAATAAGAAATACCCATTACCTTATGTTGTTCTGGTGTATTTGCGCCTGCAATCTTATCAGTAGCTGAAGTCAGATATCCCTTTTTTGTTTCATTTTCTACCTTTGCATACGGTGTTCTGCATGCTATTGGAATGGTGGCTAGTAATAAAAATATCCAGAATTGTTTCTTGGTGTTCATAAGTAATAATCTTAAAACTTATAGGGGAATAAGTGAATTACTAGCAATTCAAAGTCTGAAGTGAAGTATCAAATAAATAGCATATATATAAAGTACTTAAATTTATCAAAGTAGTATCTAAATGTCAAATAGTTAATTATCAGGCTATTTTAAGCTTTCTGCAATGATATGAGCCAAAATGGAGATATTGTTTGAGCTTATTGAAAAGAGTCTTTATTGTCCATCTCAAGAGATAGGCAGAACAGATTGCTTTCAAAGAAAGTTCTTTTCCAAACTCAACAGTATTTTGAGTATGTACAAAATTTTAAAAGAATTTAGCAGAATTTATTGGATTAGAGATGAAATAACATGGGAACTACATTTGCTGAAATAAAAACTATGGGATGGAAGGCTTTGATAAAGGAACTTGGTTACGCTGGGGCCACAAAGTTTATTCTTCTTTATGAAAAGGGAGAGGGTAACTATACAAAAGAACGCAAGGAATTATTTAAAGATGCTACAATTGATGATATTGTCAGTGAAGTAAAAGAAATGAAAAAACAACAATCCTTTAAATACATGTTAAATCGAGGTGTAAGGACGATTGCTTATGCGCAGCAAGGTGTTTCTCTCGCGATCAACAATTGAAATCAGACCGCATATGGCGAAGACGAAGTTTTGTAAACCACATGCTCTGCGGTATAGTGATCAATATTTACCATGGAAACACTTGCAGAGACACACGATTTTGCGTTTATCGGTTGTAGAGGCGCAAAATCTTGCGTCTCTACTTTAATTTCCCTGCCTAATCCTGTAGGGATGTCATGATTATAGCAAAAGCAGAAAAAAGCCCTTAAACCCCGAAGGGGTGATATGGGATATCTGCGTTGAGATATCATCCTCTCGGGATTTGATGGTACGGTATATTGTATCTATAATCATTTCACCCCTTCTGGGTTGAATGCGGTATGCTAAGGATAGAAATTTGGTCAAATGCTGTAGGAGGGAAGCAGGGTATACGCATCAAGCTAAGCTCAGTGGCTCGTTCCCAAACTCTGTTTGGGAACGCAATTGCCTCGAAACTCTGTTTCGAGTAGGGACAGGTTTGAAACCTGCCTCTCCTGAGGAATCATACACACTACACTATCATTCAGGTTTTCAGGTTTATCACGGTAGAACAGGCAAGATGCCTGTTCTACCATTGATTCGAGAAACGGAGTTTCTCGTACATGTGTGTTCCCAAACCATGTCCTCATGGAAATGGGGAAGAGTTTGGGAACAAGCTGTCGGCGCTTAGCTTGATGCGTATGGGGAAAGCAGGGTCGGCTACTCATTGTTCTTTGAGGCTGAGAAAACCCACTTTCCTTTGTGAATCCCGTTGTGGTGCGTATGGATTTTATAACCAATACCCGTCTTTATTACTAAGCTAAGTTAATAACAAGGGATGAGCAAATCAAGAAAGCTGGGATAGTCCCTGTCATCTGGTAATGCCCCAAGGGAACCAAGAATAAATCATGAAAGAGACTAATAAGCTCATCATCAATTCCCCTTACGGAGAAACAAAGCAGTATTGGGAATATATACATTATACACGATACACGGAAATTTGTCTTACAGGAAGACCACAGGCCTGCAGGTTATTTT
>SULG01000126.1 GCA_005524015.1 Candidatus Jettenia ecosi | reverse complement strand
TTTTTGCATACTGAAAACCCCTGTATACAAAGATACATGTACAAAAATTTGTGGTCAGGTACATAGACGTAGAGACGCAAGGTTTTGCGTCTCTACAATGATGAAACCGAACATATCCTCAACAGAGGAAAGACTACCCCGCCAGTCATTGCGAGGGTCTTGTCCGAAGCAATCCTTTGCAAGTTTCAGAAGAGATTGCTTCGGAAAAAACCCTCGCAATGACATGTTGAGAGATTCCGTAACGTTCCCTCTACCAGCATACAACCAAAGACTCATGCACCACATTTTGTTCGGTTTCATCTGTTGGATGCTATCGTATTACCCTCCGTTCTTTCGCCAACATCGAGTGTCTGAATCTTTCAAAAAACTACATTGTTACGCTGGATATGAAGAACAAAAATCTATTTGCGTATCCGTTCAATTATGATATACTTCGCCTGGTTTAGGATTTTATTTTCAAGAGCAATATTATCTTTAGCCATAATCTTTTCTTAGGAAATACCTGTAGATACCTTTTTGGATTACTATAGTTTTTAAAAAATAACCCCATAGGGGTGAAATGTTTATAGAATTATTTTCCCGATAAACTCCGGAGGTACAATGAAGGCGTTAATCCTTGCAGGGGGCTCTGGTACAAGGCTTTGGCCACTCAGCCGACAAAATTTTCCAAAGCAATTTCTCAAATTGAATGAAGACAAATCCCTTTTGAAGCAAACGGTGGAAAGGGTAATGACCAGTATTCCACCAGGCGATATTATTATCATGACAAAAAGCGATTATAAATTTTATATTATATCTGAATTAAGCGCTTTATCTGTCACTCATTCAATACTTGAGCCGGGAAGCAGGAATACAGCGCCTGCAATAGCTCTTGGAATTAAGTATTGTATAGATAAATTGGGGTGCGATAAAGATGAAGTAATTTTCGTATCACCCTCTGACCATATAATCAAACCGGTTGAGAAGTTCAGGGAATATCTGAAGGAAGCAGAGGAGATTGCAAAGGATGGTTTTATCGTTACCTTTGGAATTCAGCCCACAAAACCTGAAACCGGATACGGATACATCAAATGCAACAGACAGGGTCTTCATGATAAACAAAGATATTGTCACGTGGAGAAATTTACCGAGAAGCCCGATAGAGAAACGGCGCAAGGTTATCTTAACGAAGGTAATTATTACTGGAATTCAGGTATGTTTGCCTTTACCATAGGGACTATAATGGAAGAATTCAAAAAACATGCGCCCCGAATACATAAGGAACTTGATAATGGCTATGATGAAATGTTATCAACCTTTATCCAAATGCCTGATATATCGATCGATTATGCGGTAATGGAAAAGTCAGATAAGGTAGTAACCCTGCCTCTCGAATTATACTGGAATGATATAGGCTCATGGGATTCATTATTTGACGTCCTGGACAAAGATGAGAGCGGAAATGTTAAAATAGGCGATGTTATATCTGTTAATACGAAAGGAACGCTTATTCTTGGCAATAAAAGGTTGATATCAACTATAGGATTGGAAGATTGTTTAATCATCGAGACTGATGATGCTATACTCGTTGCAAAAAAAGGAGAAGCTCAGAAGGTAAAGGATATTGTAAATAAGTTAAAAGAGGATGCAAGAAGTGAAGGAGAAGTGCATCTTACAACCTATAGGCCATGGGGAAGCTATACGGTTCTTGAAGAAGGACTAAGGTATAAAATAAAACGGATAGTGGTAAATCCGAATGAAAAACTGAGCATGCAGATGCACCATCACAGGTCTGAACACTGGGTAGTTATCAAAGGCGCAGCAAAAGTAATTGTTGGTGGTGAAGAAACGTTCATGCATGAGAATGAGAGTATCTATATACCAAAATCAATGCCCCACAGGCTTGAAAACCCCGGTAAAATACAACTCGAGATAATAGAAGTTCAAAATGGAGAATATGTCGAAGAAGATGATATTGTGAGAATGGAAGATGTATATGGCAGAACAAAGACGGATTAAATGAGACCTTTCAGCGACTTTTTTACAACACCGGCGTAGGGACAGGTTTTAAACCTGCCCCTACAATAGAACATGGGAATTCCTAAACGTTACATGAGGCCTTTCGGCGACTTAAAATACCTGATTTCTCAACACTGATCCACCCCCTTCACCCCCGCCAGCTGGGGACAGGCCTTGTCCCCCTCCGTGAGGGGGATTCAGGGGGAGGCAATACGTTTGAATTTCCCATACATCTAAATAGGGAGAATTATACATTGACTATTCAACACCCAACACGGATTTTAGTAACCGGCGCAGCCGGTTTTATCGGTTTCTATCTCTGTAAAAAACTTATTGAGCGTGGTGATGATGTTATCGGTATTGATAATATTAATAATTACTACGATGTTAATTTAAAGCACAACAGACTAAAACAGCTTGAGGGGAAGAGAAATTTTAAGTTTATCAAAATAGATCTGTCTGACAGGGACGGAATTTCGAAGCTCTTTTCCGGGCAAGGATTTGATATTGTGGTAAACCTCGCGGCACAGGCTGGTGTGAGATATTCATTAAAAAATCCTTATGCGTATGTCGACAGTAATATTTGTGGATTTCTGAATATCCTCGAAGGCTGCAGACATAACCATATCAAACATCTTGTTTTCGCCTCATCGAGTTCAGTGTACGGCGCCAACACAACGATGCCATTTTCCGTGCATCATAATGTAGACCATCCCGTTTCTCTGTATGCAGCGACTAAAAAAGCAAATGAACTTATGGCGCATACCTATGCAAGTCTCTACAACATCCCCTGTACAGGACTCAGATTCTTCACGGTCTACGGCCCGTGGGGCAGACCTGATATGGCATACTTTTTATTCACAAAGGCCATCACAGAAGGGAAACCGATAGATGTATTTAACCATGGAAAAATGAAAAGGGATTTTACCTACATCGATGACATTGTAGAGGGCGTAGTCAGGGTAACAGACAAGACCCCTGAACCTAATGCTCAGTGGAGGGGAGATAATCCCGATTCAGCATCAAGCTATGCTCCCTATAGGCTTTATAATATCGGCAATAATAATCCTGTCGAGCTGATGAGGTTTATTGAAGTCGTGGAAGCATGTCTTGGTAAAAAGGCAGAAAAAAATTTCTTACCCATGCAAAAAGGAGATGTGCATGCTACGTATGCTGATATTGACGATTTGGTAGCGGATGTAGGATTTAAACCATCGACTCCGGTTGAAAAGGGAATCGAAGAATTTGTGAAGTGGTATCGAATGTATTATGCTGTCTGAACAAGAAAATTCAAAGTTAGCCACGAATGAACACGAATAGACACGAATACCTATGAAAATAAAAGATTCGTGCTCATTCATGGCTTAAAAGAGCTGCCGAAGGCCTCATTTAATGTTTAGGAATTTCAAAGTTTTTTATTATGCCATTAACACACCCCTTACCCCTCTCAAGAGGGGAATTGGAGAAGTCCCCTCTTGGGAGGGGATTGAGGGGTGGGTAAAAGTCGTTGGGTTTTGTCTTTTAAAACCCAACCTAATGTAATGTTTAGGAATTTCAAAGTTTGTATCATAGCATACGAAACAACCCCCTGAATCCCCCTTTTCTAAGGGGGACTTGAAGAAATCCCCCTTAAGAAAGGGGGCTAGGGGGTTGTCTCTGTTAGTAAAGAGGGTCAGGAGGTTATTTTTAACCGATATTTTCCGTATATTCAAAAAGTCGCTGCCAAAGGCAGCTTAATTTATTTTCCCTGCCTAATCCCGTAGGGATGTCATGATTATAGGATAATTGTATGAAATTAAATTTTTCAAGGCATGCAAAAAGAAGAATGAAATGGAGGGGGATATCGGAAGAAGATGTATATTTTATTGTTAATAATCCAGATAAGATTGAAGAATCGATAAAGGGTAGAACGAATGCATATAAGTCTCTTGGCAAGAGATATATAAAAGTAACATACAAGAAGTTTGTTGATAAAATCTTAATAATAAGTGCTGTAGATAAAGGAGTGTAGACATGAAGATAGAATATAGTAAAGAAGCAGATGCGATTTATGTATATTTTAAAGAGGATTTTGTGGCAAAGTCTAAAGAGATAGAAGATGGTATTGTAATAGACTTTGATGAAGATGGACAATTAATAGGAATAGAAGTATTAGATGTAAGTCAGAGATTTAGTCTTGCTGACATAGTTAATATAAATATCGAAAATCTACCCGTTGATAGTATAAGCGCTAAATCCCAATAATCAAAACTCCCACTGATAATCTACGAACGAAACAAAGAGGAGAGAGTAGAATTCTCTATTGTATCTGCGCTCATCTGCGTTAATCTGTGTCCCATTACAAAATTTAAATTTAATAAGTAATTACCAAAAAATGCTTGAATATTATTTTAGGCATGTTATACTCCGTTCCTGTTAAAAATTTGACACTTTAAAAATAAGAAAAACATTACGATAAAGGTAAACCCTGAGTGATCAGGGGGCGCAAAGTAAAGGGTCTTGTAACCGTGGGCAGTGTTCGTGAATAGTGTCAGTATAAGTTAACTGACACTTACCCTTGTAACTGACACGATAGAAATAAGACAGCCTTACAACCGAATATGTCTTATAAACTTAAAAACATAGCCTTACCTCAGAAGATATTTCTGGCTGTATATCTTCTGGGGTAAGGCTGTTTTTTTTACGGATAAAAAAATCTCAACAAACCAAAAACGAATCAAAATGTTCAGGAAAGGTAATAAAGCCGTAGCTGATCCAATCTTTTAAGCCACGAATGAACACGAATCTTTTATTTTCATAAGTAAGTACCAGATCACAAGTTTTTATACTTGTTGAGAGCATCTTGTTCTCAAACTCTGTTTGAGAACACAGTTGTCTCGAAACTCTGTTTCGGGTTTCATCGGGAAACAGAGTTTCCCGTACATGCTTGTTCCCAAACAGAGTTTGGGAACAAGATGGAATTTCATATCTGGAATCATATGAGACATAGTAGGTATAAGGAGAAAATTTTTCATACTTTGTAAGCCTGTTTCTGTGGTGGCACTGACAAACTTTGTTTGTCAGTGTTTTGTAATCCATATTCATGTACACAGGTAAATAAGCAATAAGCACAGGCAAACGATCCTCGTTCAAGACATACGGGGATATGGTTTGTCCGTATCACCCGGTAGAGAATTTTCATTTTTTGTATCTTTGTGCCTTTATGGCTTTAGATTTGAAAGCGGGGAAATGAAAGAAAAACAGAATAATAGAAACGATGTATTCACCAGACTCATGTATCCTACACGTATGAAACGTTTTCTCTTTTTCTTTATCATAGATCTCTTCATAATTATTTCTTCTCTGTATATATCTTTTTTTATCCGTTTTGAATTTACCATCCCACATGAATACCAAGGGATGATTTTACGCATATTGCCTCTTTTTCTTGTTATAAAGCTCGCGGTTTTTTTTTATTTTAAGCTCTACAAAATTACCTGGCGGTCTATCGGAATTCATAATTTGTTAACGATTGTAAAGGTGATAGTACTATCAGAATTGGCGCTCGCAGTCTTGATTCTTATTCCCTTTTCTACGAGTTTTGACAGGCATCTCTCAGCGCTTTTATCCTTTCATGTGCCTGTTTCAGGATTTCCCAAAAGTATTTATCTCCTGGATGGATTTATTACCTTTCTTTTCCTGTGTGGATTGCGGGCATCCAAAAGAGTATTTTTAGAAGTTATTCGTAAAGGAAATACTGCAGCGATTGGGAAGAGGGCCCTTATTATAGGCGCAGGTAATAGCGGGGAAATGATACTGCGGGACATGACAAAGCAAGACATCTGCGACTATACCCCGGTAGGGTTTCTGGATGATGATAAAAACAAGATCGGGATGAATATCTATGGGTTAAAAGTGCTGGGTAAAATATGTCAGATAAAGGATGTTGTTTCGAAATACCGTGTTGATGTCGTGATCATAGCTATTCCTTCACTCAATTATAAGGCGCTCAAGGCAGTATATAATTCAATAAAGAATGCGATGGTAACCACCATAAAGATAGTTCCGAGGATTTATGATTTTCATAAACCCATGATCACGATGAGAAGCCTTGAGGATATACGTATCGAAGATCTTTTAGGGCGGCAGTCCGTTTCTGTTGATTATAAGGGAATTGAAGGGTTTTTACAGAATAAAGTAGTCCTGGTAACTGGGGCAGGCGGCTCTATAGGATCAGAAATAACCTTGCAGGTATGTTCATTTCAGCCTGAAAGGATTATCCTTTTCGATATTGACGAGACCGAGCTGCACACGATGAGGATTAAACTGGAAAGGATGTTTCCCGATTTGTTTCATGATCAGTCCAGGGAATATCATGGAAACGGAGATTCAGGAAATGGGCAAAAGGGAAAAGGTGAAAAGGAAAAAGATGCGTCGGGAAATATGTGCTGGGAAAATCTAAACAGGAGAGATTCTCAGGCAAAAAACAGAGTTGTTTTTATAACAGGGGATATCAGGGATGAAGATGTCGTGAAAGAGGTCTTTGAAGTGTTTCAGCCTCAAATCGTATTCCATGCTGCAGCCTATAAGCATGTGCCTATGATGGAATACAATCCCAAAGAGGCTGTAAAAGTAAACATGTTTGGGACACATGAAATGGTAAAAGCATCAATACTCTATCATGCAGAGAAGTTTATCCTTATATCGACCGATAAAGCAGTAAGCCCTACGAGTGTTATGGGCGCCACAAAAAGAATGGCTGAATATATTTGCAAGGCATTCAATGGTGACGAGGGTCAGGGGTTAGGGGTCAGGGGCCAGAATGGAAGGGATTATAAAAAAACAGAATTTGTCTCCGTAAGATTTGGCAATGTACTTGGAAGCCGGGGAAGTGTTTTACCGATGTTTCTGGAACAATTAAAACGTGGTGGGCCTCTTACCGTGACCCATAAGGATATGAAGAGATATTTTATGACAATACCGGAGGCTGTATCCCTTGTACTGCAGGCATCTGTTATAGGAAAGGGCGGGGAAGTGCTTGTCCTGGATATGGGAGACCCGGTGAGAATTGTTACGCTGGCAGAAGAGCTGATAAAAATTCATGGGATGAAACCATATCATGATATAACCATAGAATTTGTAGGTTTGAGGCCGGGAGAGAAGCTTTTTGAGGAACTGCTCACCGCAGAAGAAGGCACCACCTCAAGTAAACATGAGAAGATTTTTATTGCTAAGAATGCTGAAAAATATTCAAGAGAGGAAATAGAACAGATATTAGAGGAATTTGAGATACTCTTGAAAGAGCCTTTAACAGGCAAAAACAGGAGTATACGGGGTGTGCTGAAAAAATATGTGAGATATTATGAAGAGACATCTGATGAGCGGCAGATTGGCAATGACAGACGATACGTAGATTCCGAAAATACTTGTGAGCAGCAAGTGGCAAAAGGATGAGGTTGAGGTTAAAGTTGAGGCTTAGGGTGAGGGTGAGGGGTGGTGTATAATTGTTTAGAAGAGATGGAGGTTTTGCAAAAGGCTATGGAACTATAGTATCCAAATGATAAAACCGAACAGGATATGGAGAAAGTCAAGACTTTTGCTCTATGCAGGTGTATAGGATGTACGGAATCCTTAACCATGTCATTGCGAGGGTTTTTTCCGAAGCAATCTCTTCTGAAACTTGCAAAGGATTGCTTCGGACACTACCCGTCGCAATGACGGGGTAGTCTTTTCCCTGTCGAGGATATATTCGTTTTCATCTTTGAAATACGATAATTTTGGTTACACGTTTGTGCAGCGCTATAGCATTACCCTGTAAAAACTTCCTTTTTTTTGTAAGTTTTTCTTCGTGCCATTCGTGTTCTTCGTGGTTAAGTTCTTTCTGGTTATAATAAAAAATACGGTTTTTATTTAATTGAGTAACAGACAGGGCAAGGAAGCCGGAATATCTTTTTTCATTGAAAGATTAAAGACCAAAGGGTTAATCAAGTGGTTCCTTTGTACATGGATGAGCATATTCCAGGGGCAATTACAATAGGATTACGGTTAAAAGGGGTAGATATTTGTAATTTGATTTTTATTTTTATCCGTGTTAATCCGTGTCCATCCGCGGTTAAAATAAATTAGCCACGGATGAACACCGATAAACACAGATTTTAAAAAAGGTATCAGAATACCAAAGTTTGAATATTGGAAATTGAAATTTGGAATTTATTTGTGATTTGGTTTTTATTTTTATCCGTGTTAATCTGTGTCCATCCGTGGTTAAAAAGTCCGTGGTTAAACTTGTATGGAACTATTAGAGAAAGATTTAACGGAAAAGATACTCAGTGCATGTTTCGAGGTATCAAACGAACTCGGTGCAGGCTTTCTGGAAAGTGTCTATAAAAAAGCGTTACTTATTGCTTTAAGTGAACAAGGCGTAAAAGCAAAAGAGCAAATACCTCTGAAAGTATCATTCAGAAATAATATTGTAGGTGAATTCTTTGCCGATATATTAGTTGAAGACCGTATCATAATTGAATTAAAAGCAGTCAAATCAATTTGCCAGGAACATGAAGCACAAGTAATAAACTATTTAAAAGCAGCGAGAGTAAAAGTAGGTTTGTTGGTAAATTTTGGTAAACCAAAACTCGAATGGAAACGTTTCGTATATTAAAATTAACCACTGATGAACACAGATAGACACGGATACAGAAAAGAAAAAGAAAATATTTTTATCCGTGTTAATCCGTGTCCATCCGTGGTTAAAACAACAAGCCACTGAT
>SULG01000125.1 GCA_005524015.1 Candidatus Jettenia ecosi | reverse complement strand
CCTATGCCCTTAGTCCCCCTTTAGAAAAGGGGGAAATGGGGAATGTTTTAGAAAAGGGGGAAAAGTTTGATATGTTTGATCAGCTTTAGAAAAGGGGGAAATGCATAATTCCCCTTAGTTCTCCTTTAGAAAGGGAGAAATGTTTGATATGTTTGATCAGGCAAACTTTTCTCAAGAGAAAATCCTTCCTTCTTTCCCCCCATTTTTTAAAGGGGGTTAGGGGGGAATATGGACACACATTTCTCCTTCTCCAAGGGGATACCTCCTTTTCCATGGAACACTATTCTTCGCTTGATGCACATGGGGTTCATTCCCCTGTAGAGACGCAACATCTTGTGTTTTACATACAGACGCAAAACCTTGCATCTCTACAATTGTTCATTCAGGAACACGATTATAATACAATGAAAATAGAAATTGTCTAATAATATTTCATTAAAAAATATCCTGTAATCTGCTATACTATACCTATATTTCCCCTATAGAAAAGGTTGTGCGCGTTATATTTCCTTTGAGGCATATGATACATAATGTTATCTGTTAAGATAGGACTTTACCACCCATTCCTTGAACAATCATTTGCAGATACGATACACATATTGAAAAAGGATAATCCCCTGGCGCCCCTTGCCGTTGTAGCACCCACAAATATCATGGTAAACCGCCTTCAGGAATGCCTTGCTCATGAACAGGGCGCCTCTTTCATGAATATTTCTTTTATGAACTTCTCCGTTCTCGCACATGAAATATGCCGACATTCAGGAACTCACGTGGATCGGATTATTCATCAATCCGTTATGTATGAATGCCTTATCGAAGAATTATTAAAAAATCATATATTCCAGGATACTCTTTGTAAGAATGCGCGATCTTTGCCCGCCCTTGCCCGTGCTCTTTTCCGCGTCGTGCAGGATCTCACCAATGCGAATGTTTGCGCTGATGATTTCAGGGAGGTTATTCAGGAAGGATTTATTGGAGATGCTGAGAAGCATAGACTTTATGGAATTGCACAACTGTACGGTAAGTTTAAGCAGAAATTGAAGGTCTTACGCATATCCAATGATTCACATGTCTATCATCTGGCCACTCCACAGGTTTCAGATTCTGAATTCCTGAAAGGTTTTCACCATATTCTGGCATACGGATTTTATGATCTTAGCGGTGTTGAGTTGGATTTTTTCCGGGAGATATTCAGATACCATCCCACAACACTTTTTCTTCCCTATCAAAAGAAGTATCTGGCCTTTTCTTCCATAAAACCTTTTTTTGAATCCTTTGTGCTCGGATTGGCGCATGATATAGAGGAGCTATCTCCGGATGATAATTCTCCATTCCCCTGTATACCGGGTTTTCACGATAATAGTGAGGCTATTTCTGTTGATTCCAAAATAGGGGATTTCGATGATGGGGCAAGCCCTAACCAGATTGCCACCTTTACATCTCCTCTTGCCGGGAAGGGGAATGAGGAAGAGGCGAAATATCCCCCGGAAAGAACTGTTCCGGCAGGGAAATGCTCTATTATAAACGTTTCCGGTAAAGGGGATGAAGTTTGGGTTGTTGCTAAAGAGATACTGCGGTTAGCAGGTGAAGGCTATAAGATGGAAGAGATTGGTGTCGTCGCAAGATCGCTTGAGCCTTATGCAGAAACTATTCAAAAACTATTTCAGGAAAACCTTATCCCGTTTGTAACCAGTATACAGGAACCTCTCGAACGATATCCTCTGGTAAAAGTTATCCGGCAGATGCTTCTTCTCAAACGGGAGAACTACGATCGCCCTGTGGTAATAGAGATATTAAGATCGCCTTATTTCAAGATGCCTGTCTCTCATTCTCAAAAGATTACTCCGCGCCCGGATCTCTGGGATATCCTGAGCAGGAGATTAGGCATTCGTGGCGGTATTGAATGCTGGTTGTCGAGACTTCAGCAGGTAAAATCGGTCTTTACTGAAGTATCAGGCGAGGATGCCAGGAGTGAATATCTTCCTGAATCATCCTTTTATAAAGGAGAAATGAACAGGATTTCCGGGGTTGCATATAACGAATTTCCTTTTTCAGAAAGGGAAGATGATGGTACAGGATGTATCGATGAAGAGGCGATAGAAGGGCACGGCAGTATTCCTCATGATCAGATTACATTTCTCGAAGACATCCTGAAAATAGTATCAAACGATCTGTCTTCTCTTCCTGAAAGGGCATCATGGAAAGTTATGGGTCAGAAGATTACCCATATTCTTCAAAACTATATTTGTATTCCATCAGAAGGCACAGGCTCGAAAGATGAAGAAAGAGACCGCCTGATAATGCAGAAAATATGGGAATTGTTCGATACCATACAAGTCCTGGATTGTCTGCATGAAGAGGTTACCCCGGATCAATATATCGATACCTTTATAAGGGCGTGCAGACAAGAGGGGTTGCCTATGGCATCGGAAAATATCAGAGGGGTACAGGTCCTGGATGTTTTATCGGCGCGGGGTCTTCCCTTTCGTGCCCTATTTGTATTGGGTCTCAACGAGAAAGTCTTCCCTCGCGCCATTTCTGAAGAGCCGTTCCTGAGGGATCATGTTCGCCGGAAACTTACCGAGGTGCTCGGGAATTACCTTCCCGAAAAGTTACGGGGATTTGATGAGGAACGTATCCTTTTCTATCTTATGCTAAATGCGGCAAGGGAACGAATCTATCTCCTCTACCAGCGTTCAGATGAGGCGGGAAAACCCAGGATTCCTTCCCATTACCTTATGGATATAACCGCAGGAATGGGGAATGTTTCCAAAGAGCCCGGTCGTGAGATTTACGTTCCCCGTGGTATTCGGGATAAGCTTTACAACCAGGAGATATCCTTGCTTACACCAAAAGAGGTCCGTATTCGTATGGCTCTCGATAAAACCGACCCTGTTTGTTTTATGCGGGCTTGTGGGATGAACCCTGGTTCTTATGAGCGATCACAATTGGCTGTAAATCTTATAGATGATTACCGTCCTTACCTGACAGCATATGACGGGATTGTTGCTGATATATCTCAATGGTGGAGCAAACAAATACGCTCCGGGTTTAGCCCTACAACACTAGAGATATTTGGCGCCTGTCCATTCCAGTTCTTTATGAGAAAAGTTTTACAATTACGACCTGTGGAAGAGCCTGAAAAAGATGAGAGGGCATCGGCCATAGACATCGGAAATCTGTATCATAGCATATTGATGGATTTTTATAGCACCTTACGAAACCAGGGGTATTTTAACACGAAGACAAACAACGTTAACCCCGGAGTCCTTTTATACAATATTGCCCGGGGGCATTTCACAAAGAGAGAACGTCAGATACCGCTTCGTTATCCTATCATCTGGGAAATTGAAAAGGAGGAAATGCTTGCTTCTTTAACAAATTTCGTGACATGGGACCTTCAGCGTATTGAACAAACCGGTTATATTCCTGCCTATTTGGAGAAGATAATCAGGGTTAATCCAAAAAATGATTTGCCCAAAAATGTTTCGAAAATACTATGGAAAGGTAAGATCGACCGTATAGATATAAAGACGGTAGAAAATACCATGAGTTTTCGTATCGTGGATTATAAATCCGGAAGGTTCTTAAAGGAAAATCTTATGAGGTCTGTCGTACGGGGCCAAAAGCTGCAAATTCCCTTTTATATCATCATGATAGAATATATGCTCTCAGAAGAGATTGAAAAGGGACGTTTTGCTCAAAACGAGATAAGGTTAGAAGAAGCATCTTTCGTTTATGTTGCGCAGAATAGAGAAGATAAAAAGGGGCAAAAAGGCGTGCCTGAAAAGGTTATTGATGCAAATGACTGGAATGAATATGGAAAACAATGCTGGGATACGGTAGAAGAATTTTTACACTATATTCGTAAAGGCATTTTCCCTATTTCACCAACCTCAGATAATCAAAAGTGCGAGTGGTGTGAATTTACCACCATATGCCGAAAAAGCAATCAACCACTCAGATTCAGGCTGGAACATGATGTGAGACTTAAGAAATATCATGAAATTGGCAATCTAACTGTAGGTAAAAAAAAGATGTGACCTGAATTCCGCAATAGTTTTGCCCGACAGAGCAGCATATCTATGGGCTATAGCATCCTCTGGTATGGAACCAAAGAACACATCCTCAACTGATAAAAGACTACCCCCGCTGGCCCAATGGTTATTGCGAGGGCCTTGTCCGAAGCAATCCCTTGCATGTTTCAGAAGAGATTGCTTCGGATAATACCCTCGCAATGACATGTTTAAGGATTCCGTATGTTCCGTACATTTACATACAACCAAAGATTGATTTTTGCCACATCCTGTCCGGTTTCACTCTTGGATGCTATAACCACCTCAAAAATCAATCACCATATCTCGATACTCGTGAAAACCTCTTGAATTTCAGACATGCTTGCTCATCAATTGATAATGTCCATTAGAGGGTGCTGCTTGTATCTATGCAAATATCTAAATGTGTTTCTTCTCTTTCAGAGATGACTGCAATTGCAGGTAGGTCTTTGGCCCATCCGAAAGGAAGAGGCGCTATTTCGATCCAGTAAGATCCTGATGGCAATGAGGTACAGTAGATGCCATTATCATCGGTTACTACCGATGTAACTTTCAGACCTTCCATGGTTGATATCAAAAGTTTTACACCCGATAGAGGCTCTAAAAAGAATGGTATATCATCTTTTTCCTTAGGAGACAGAGATTCCCGCATAACGGCGCCTACTAATTTTCCGTTCCCATCTTCCTCAGCTGCTCCGTTATTTGCAGAAATAATGGTAGTATTGTTAATGCAGTTGAAATTAAATAAGGCCATAAATAGTGCTACGGATTGTGCATTTGGATTATGTTGAATATTTTTCATTATACCGGTATCTCCTGCTAAAAAATTTTGCTAAAAGCCAATTTGACCTATACGGGAACCCCATGTGGTAGTAGTGTTTATCTTCTCATTAACAATCCACGCCTTTAACGGATTGACCGGATCTACCGTCACTGCTGAATAATCTCCCCACCGTTCAGGGTTAGCGCCTGTAGGTTTGTAGAATGTAGTGCTCTGGAACAGTACGCTACCGGACGGTATAACTCCGGCCGGATCGGTTGAGCGCCGGCCTGAGAATCGAACCTGGGCATGGGTAGTGGCTGTTTGTTTTGTAGATGACCATACTACGTATACATCTTTCGTTGTATTTGCTGTAATCGTGGCATTCCAGTCGTTCGAATTTGCGGATGCGGAAAAGAAACCACTCTGGGCAACGGTATTCGTTGAAGTATTGAACTCATAAAATTTAGGCTTTGGAAGGCCGCCCGAGTTTATGGTGTGTGCCTGCCAGAGCGATTTGCCACTTTGGGTACTTGCATTAATGAAACGGCTATCCGATGTATCGAGCAGGGCTGTAGTATTCGGTTGTTGTGCATTAGGCGGTAAACTATATGAGGGTACGGTTATCGTAGATGAAGTTAGTGTAGGGTTTGCGCGACTGGAATTTTCGAGCGTATATTTCGTTATGGTCGTGCCACTTGTTGCTGCCGCAACCAGGAATGATTTATTATTTTGATCCAATACAATAGGGGGCGCAAGTGTGCCCTTAAGACCGGAAAATATCGGAATACTGAAGCCCAGTCCATTGTAAAGCAAAGCCTTTGCTACGGCAAACATCCTGGTAGTCCTGTAGGCTGTAGGTCCGAAGATGTTTGCTGTGATGATAATCGAATCCTGATCCATACCGAGCTGGGGAAAGTCCCAAAAGTCATCATTATTACGGGTATTAATATCAATTTTGTAAATGTAGAATGAACCGAGTGGATTATCGGTTAAGGAGACTGCAATGAGTTGCCGCTGAACGGTAGTAGTCTCCGGAAATGCATCAGCTGTTATTATCCACCGGTTCCATGTCTTATCATACACGCATCGCGGGTCAAATATGGTTTTTAAGGTATAACCGAAAAAACTCGCAAGCGAAATGGTCTTCACACGGGAGCCGGTTTTTGTATAGATATCGAGGTGTGAATTGGTTATCTCAACAAAGTGTGTCTTTCCAACTGCCCCATGGGTGTCTGGCGGCCGGAAGCCTCCTGCCTCATTCTGATTAACACCTTCAATATTTATTCCTTTTAAAACTGGCGGAGCAAGTTGTTGCGGAGGAGTGGTCTCAGAACGATCGGTATCTGTGCTTTGGGCAGAAATAGCAGATTTGGCAGCCTTGTATTCAGTGTCATTCATGGTGGGGCGAAAGGGTATTTCAACTCCTTCAGGCGCTTTACCTGGCGTAAGTAAAGTTGTTTCATCTGTCTCCATTTGCTTTGATGTTCGTATACGCGCCTGCCTCGATTTAAGGAGGCCTGCCGGGCGTATTTTTTTTCATCTTTTATATCATTTTCCGGGATTGTGCCCTCATTATTTGTTGTTGCGGTTTCTTCAGAGTTTTCCGGAGGTAATTCATCATCATCATTTGTCGCTGCTGTGCCTTCAGGATTTTCCGGGATTAATTCCTCAGCAGCGTGTAATGTTGATATCGTATAAGCAAATACCATAAAGGCTACAATAATTTGCGACAGAAAGAGCATTTTAAGTGTTTTATGCATAAATCATTCTCCATGTCTAAATTAATATTTTAAGGGGAATTTCCCTGAATTTTATAATCGGGAAATGCTTCATCAGGGTTCTTCATACTGATAAAATAGTTGCTGTTTCAAGAACTACTTTAATCCAGCCAGGTTGTCGTTCATCAAACGCTTTATATGCTTCAATGGCGGAATCTAAAGGCTCGTGATGAGTTTGAGCAAGAACCTTTTCCGGAT
Source organism: Candidatus Jettenia ecosi (assembly GCA_005524015.1). Lineage (GTDB taxonomy): Bacteria > Planctomycetota > Brocadiia > Brocadiales > Brocadiaceae > Jettenia > Jettenia ecosi. Next base: position 1,977 of record SULG01000125.1, on the reverse strand, counting down.
CGACGACTCCACTGCGGACCATGTCAATAAGCATGGGAATATAGTTTCGATGGTTGCAATTTCCCATTTTGATCGTGAGATTCTTGTTCAGTGCAGTGCCAATAGGAAAAAATTGCGCGGTTTGCGGGTAGACACCGATGATAGAAAGGCTCCCTGCTTTTGCCAGCGCTTTTACTGACCATAATAATACCAGAGAGGGTGCGTCACCCTGATGCCAGTTATTGCCTTCGGGATTCGTTTTTGGGGCAACCTGTTCCATTTCCTGTTCAAATTGTGATTCTAAATATTTTGCCTGCTTGAATGCCGGACCTTTCTGGGGACGGTTTGCGTCAATACCAACAGCATCGATAGCCCGGTCAACGCCGATACCGCCGGTGAATCTATGGATAGCCTCGATAGGGTCCTCTGCGTTAAAATCAATAACTTCCGCTCCATTCTTTTGCGCCGTTTCCAGACGGGAAGGGATTGTATCAACTGCTAAAATTCTGCCTGCCCCCAGAAGTTTAGCGCTTACAATCGCAAACTGTCCTACAGGGCCACATCCAAAGACTGCTACGGTGTCGCCATGTTTGATCTCGGCCAGTTCTGCTCCAAAATAACCTGTGGGGAAAATATCGGATATAAAGATAGCCTGATCGTCGCTTACTTCATCAGGGAGCTTGACCAGGACGGTATTCGCAAATGGGATACGCGCCTTTTCTGCCTGGAGACCATGAAAAGGCCCGCTCTGTTGAGGACCTCCGAAATAAGCAGTCCCGGCATGCGGCCCGTTAGGATTTGCATTATCGCATTGAGCATAATACCCGGCGCGGCAATAAGAGCAGTAGCCACAAGCAATCGTAGAAGGAATGACTACTCTATCGCCGGCACTCAGATTACGCACATCGGATCCGAGTTCTTCGACAACGCCAACTCCCTCGTGCCCCATGATTGTGCCCCGGACCATTCCAGGGAGCGTGCCCCGGATCATATGTAAATCAGTCCCACAAATAGCGCTGGTTGTAATACGCACAATAGCGTCTGTTGATTGTTCAATTTGGGGGTCAGAGACTTCATCAAGGCAGATATCGCCTACTCCATGAAAAACAACAGCCTTCATAGACATACTCCTTATAAAATGTAAACTAAATCTTATCACGTCCATGTACATGGAAGGGGGGAGATGTAGCCTCAACTGCCGTAAATGGCTCAAGAATTTTATAAAAATGAGTGGCTCCCCTGGGCACAACCCATGAATCGCCAGCCTCAAGTAAAATCAGTTGACCCTCGGAGTGCAATTCGGCCCTGCCTTTAATCACGTAGCCGACGACCTCATAATCGCGGCTGGTTTCTGGTTTTGGCTTGTCGGGTTGCTCATCCTCCCAGAGGCGCATTGCGACCCTGATCCCTGATGCCAGATACTTCTGGCAATTTTCACCTTTCGGTGAATATTTAGATTGAACCTTCTTAATAGTTGTATCACCCATATAATGCTCCTCTTCAGGCATGTTCACTTTTATTTTTTTGCCGTATCACGGCTAATAATTTTATTAAAACGGCTTTGCTTACCACCTTTCGTTTCTTCCTGATAAAGGAACGCTAGTTCCTCTTTTTCGAATTTTTCGAAAAATTCATCCCAGGTGATTTCTTGCAGTTTCTCCTCGCCTCCGTAAAAGGGATTGCTTCGGACACTACCCTCGCAATGACATGTTAAGAATCCTCTCCATTTCACACACTTACCTATGAGCCAAAGATTCAACTTCCCCACATTCTGTTCGGTTTCATATGTTGGATGCTATAATATATGCATCAAGTTAAGAATAGTGTTCCATAAAATAAAGAGGTATCGCCCTGGGAGAAGAGCAATGTGTGTGTCCATATTTCCCTCTAATCCCCCTTTAGAAAAAGGGGGGAAAGAAGGAAGGATTTTTTCTTGAGAAAAGTTTGCCTGATCAAAAATATCAAACTTTTCCCCCTTTTCTAAAGCATTCACCATTT
>SULG01000124.1 GCA_005524015.1 Candidatus Jettenia ecosi | reverse complement strand
CCTGTGATTCGGCAAGTCTCCGGCAATGAAGTTCATGTATAATTTTTTCGATATCCCGTTTTGTTTCTGATGAATCTTTTTTAGAGTAGCCGATTACTTCAGGACGTTTCCAGACCTCGGCCCTTGTCTTAAAGTCAGGAGTATCGTAAACAACAAATACCGGTGGAGGGAGAGAAATCTTCTCAATGATTCTGAAGAATTTTCCGGGGATATCCTTATGCAAACTCAAGTCGAGAAAGATAATATCGATCTTGGCAGACAGGGATGCGAGGAATTTTAGCTTGTCCGTTATATCGCTACTGTTAGAAAGTTCAAGTTCATAATCTTTATCCTGAATAACTGTTTCCGGGATGATATTTTCATTACCGATAATCAAAACTTTTACCGGAGCCATTCTGCCTCTCCTTTTCTATAGGCTTCCCGCCTTTGGCCTATCTTCGTTGGAATACCCAATTCTTCTAATATCGTGCCAACCATCTCCCTGGAAATACCTATCTGTTCAGCGATCTGTTCTTGCGTGCAGGGTGATTGCTGATCTTCCTTCGCTATAATATCCCGAATTCTGTAATGATGAGCCTTTTTTGTAATCTCAAAGACCCTGTCTAAAGAAACCTTTCCGAATTTTGGAAGAAGGAGTGTTACATTCCTTAACCTTGAGACGGTAGACTTATGAATACCCACACTACTATCCTTCCCGATCATCTCCGGCGTAAAACCATCTAATCCGCTCAAGGCATCTTCCAGATCTTGCGCATCAAAGAATCCAGGGGTTTCCCGTATCTTACGGATAAGAAGATCTCCTATTTGCTGAAGGTGGAGAAGCCGTTCGTTCATTGCTTTTTTTACAATATCTGCCATCCACACTGCTTTTTTATCATTCTTAAAGGCGTTGTCAAATACATAACTATCAATAATTTCACTTGCAGGTGTATAGATATACCATTCTCCATTGCCACATTCTTCAATAATTAAGTCGCATAGCTTTTCTCATATATTCTCCCGGGAAGGCTCTGGTATGTAAAAAGATGCTTTACTCTCCGGAGAGATTTCCGAGAAATCACCGTCTATATCCGAGCTGATATCGTATCCCTCTGCTCCCTCATCCCAGGCATCTTCATCCTCTTGTTCGGGTATTGTCTCTTCCATATCATCTCTATCATCGATTCTTTTCATGTAATAGAGACGCTCAAGAAAGGCATCTATCCCGGAGATGGGAATTTCTACTACAGAAGCCCGTATACTCCGTTCTGTCTCGGTTGACTGCGTTCTTTTTTGCAGACGATCCTGATTTGCTTTGATATCTCTTTTACGAACTTGCCTTCCTGTATAGTCGTAAGACATTTTATCCCCTCCCTAATTAAAACGTCCACCGATTATTATTGATTGCCGGAGGCCTGAAAATGCGGTTTTGCTACCGGTCGCAACAGCTTTCTTTAAGATACTTCTTGCCTTTTGAAACGATGCAGAAGCAAGGAAGTCTTCGTTCGATATTGCTGATTGGGTAATACCAACTATTTTATTATCTTTTATCATAGTTTTCAGTATTACCTCAAAGTGTTTATCGTCGATTTCTCCCTTGTAAATACGGTGCATTTCCTTTAGTAAAAAGGCAAGGAGATTTCCTTGCATATCTTTATCTTCTCCCAATTTATCCTCTAATGACTTTCCTTTTTCAAAGATATTTTTTACCCTTGGAAGACCCCGGGTAATATCCTCTCCTTTTATCCCTCCGGTATGGAATGTCCTCATACTGAGTTGTGTTCCCCTTTCACCAATCGATTGTGCAGCAATGATTCCAACAGGAAGGCATATATCCGGAAGGACTCTTTGGGAAAGTTCCCAGCCGTAGCATTGCTGGCATACGCCTTTTGATGATTTGCAGGTCAGGATAGACCTCACCTTAACAGAAGGCACACTGCTTGTTTTTAATTTTTCAACATGCGATTCGGTTATCACCTGTCCCTTTCTTATATCGGCCTCTGCCACATCTTCCATTGCTATTCTTCCAGCAATCATATCTCTCCTGGAGACGCCCTCCCCTGCCTCCGGATCACGGTTTTCAATAACTATTCCCTCTGTTGTACCGCAATCGTGTTCGGTAACAATCAGATCAAAGGCGCTGTGAACCATCCGTCTGGTAAAGTCGCCTGCATCTGCCACCTTAAGTTTTTTATCAACGAGCGTTTTCCTCGACCCATGCGTGGAGATAAAAAACTCTAACGGGGAAAGTCCCTCCATGAAATTCGAGATTATTGGTTCATCTATGTATCCTCCACCTGGTTTTTCCATGAGACCACGCATACCGGAAAGCTGTGTTAGTGTGTCCAGGTCTCCCCGCGCCCCGGAAAGGATCATAACGGCAACAGGATTTTTCAAGTTTAAAGGAGAATTCAACTTTCTCTGTATTTCATCCTTTACCCTGGCTTTCCATACATCATAAATACGCTCCTTTTCTTCCTTCTCAAGCCGGTCAAGCAGCTTTCCGTCTGGATGTATCGTCTTTAACGTCTCTTGCAATATATCCTCACGATCTTTCCTCGATACGGAGAGATTGTCCAGGTCAAAAATACTGAATGTCAATGCGGATGTTGTAGCTTTATCAAATCCCCTTTTCATTAATGTTTGTATCGTATTGGCAAATTCTTCCCGCTTTTCTGTATCCAGGTGCAATCTTTTTATCTCTGCATGTATCCTACCCTTTTTCCAGCCATCTGCCAAAAAGAGTCCTGCAACAATATCCTGGCTGAAGTTCGGGAGGGGTCTCCCGTTCGCTGACGAGAGAATATTGTTCAGTGGACTCAATTTTTCTCTTGCCTCTTTCTGCCCTATCCACGGGAGAAACACCGACATCTGGTCACCGTCAAAATCTGCATTATACCCTGCGCATACAAGCGGATGTATTCCAATTGCAGCGTTATCTGATATGAGAGGCGTAAAAGCCATGAGGTTATATTTATGCAGTGTTGGAGGCCGATTGAGGAGCACCACGAGGTTATTACCGTCCACAAATTTCTGGATGGATTCTTTCACTTTTTTCCGATATTCAGCCTGCATACGCTGTTTTATCCATTTTCCAGCCTGGGATGGCGGTATGGTATAATCCTTTACCAATTGGTTTTCGAGCCAGGGTTCAAACAGAGTAACTGCAATCTCATAAGGTAATTCCATCTGGTTAATCGAAAGGGATGGTGATGGAACAATGACCGCCCTGCCGCTTGCATTGACCCGTTTTCCGAGCATTACCTGACGGAACAAACCATATTTTCCACTCAGCATATCCATAAGAGATCTGTATCGCCTTCCGGCCCTCTTATCCTGCCATCCATCGATCATCAATTCGTCTATCCGTTTTTGAAGTTCTGTTTTTATCCTTTCGGCAGTATCTGATTCTCTACTCTTTTGAGAAAGTATCTCTTCTAAACGATTATTTTGATTAATAACCCTTTGGTAGAGTTTATTCAGTTCTGATACATATTTCTTATCTGCTAAAAATGGGCGTAATTCCGGCGGGATAACGGGAAGGCATTTTATGGTAAGTGTGTAGCCTCCCTCTGGTTTTCTGGATAAAGGATGCCCCATTTCAGATGCAAGCTCAAGTATTCCCATTCTATCTCTTCTGACAAAATCATCATTTTTACCAAAAATCCTCTCCGAGAAAATGCCATCATCTGCAAAGCCGATATCCTCTTTCTTCCATAGAATGCATGAGATACCTTCATCAACTACTTTAGGTTTCTTTATTATTTTATCCTTGTGATTCTTACATTGTAACTTGTGTGTATGATCCTGGCAGATTACCTCTGCAATCTCAATGAGATTACCTTCACAACCACACTCCAAAACAACCGATCTCCCATGTTTTCTACATATCAGGGGATTTTGGTATATAAGAATCTGGTTAAAATCACCTTTACACCCACACGACAATTCGCCGTAAATTCTTTTTTTCTGAAAACGGCTTTCAGATACCTGCATCCCCCATTTTCTCACTTCATCAGAATCCGCCAATACCACGCTCAAATCTCTCACATCCTCTGCTTTGATAGCAGACAGGAACCCAACATTGTCTATCGTTCTGTCCCCATCCTTCAGATGGATCGTTGGTTTGGCGCCAAGTCCTTTCAGGAATGTGAGGAAAATCCTGAAGGATTCTGGAATACATGAAGACAAAAGAGAGGTATCAGTTTTGAATCCGTGTTCTACAAGTTCTTTAAACACATCTTCTCTTCCTTTTATATCATCGGATTTTACTGAAAGGAATTCCCGGGCAAGAACAAATGCCTTATGTGCAAGGAGCGCCCACACCTCCATTTCACCCAACCGTTGCCCTCCGTTTCTCCGCTTACCATGAGGTGGCTGCTGTAAAATAGGGTCGTAGCTGCCTGTTAATCTACTATGGAGTTTTTCTTCTGCAAGATGGTTTAACTTTACGATATACTGATACCCAACAACGACAGGGGATTCAAACCTTTTCCCTGTTTTTCCATCCAACAAGATAGCTTTACCCTCAGGGAATCCTATATCTTCCAATTCCTTCTTAAGGTTATCTCTATCATATTGTTCAAAGGGTTTAACGAGAGCGGATGGCATCCCTTTCTTTTTGAGAATTAAACCAAGATGGGTCTCAATAATTTGCCCTAGATTCATCCTGGAGATAACACCGTGTGGATTGAGTATTACATCAACGGGTGTTCCGTCTTCCAGTTTCGGCATATCTTCTACTGGAACGATCCGAGAAACAACGCCCTTATTCCCATGCCGTCCCATCAATTTATCACCAACAGTAATTCTCTTCTGCTGCTTAATCCAAATTCTTATCTGTTCTTTTCCATCTAAACACACCTTCTCTGACTTAATAACCTTACCCCGGGTATTATGGTCTGCCCGTTCATCAATCGGCTCGTTAGCATAGTTTTTCCCCTTGATTTTTATTGGTCTCTTACCCTTATCACGGTCAGTTTCAAAATTACGGTACTTCCGAACGAGTACCGTTCCCGGCAAGACATCTGTATCTTCAGCAATAATTCCATCTTTTGTAAGATATGTAAGGGTATTAATCTCTCGCAAACTAGTTCCCTTTCTTTCGTAATAGGCAATCTCATTTTCTTCCAAGCCAATTACTTTTTCCTTTACATGCACGGAAGTAAGGATATCTTCCTTTACAAGCCTATCACTGATTACAATCCCATCCTCAAAATTGTATCCGTACCATGGCATATATGCCACAAGGAGATTCGTTCCGAGCGCAAGCTCACCATCTTTCGTATCAGCGCCATCGGCAATAATCTGTCCGGATACAACTTTTGCTCCTGGTCTAACACAAGATTTGTGATACATGATTGTTTCATGAATTGTAGGAGTTTCCGTCATAAGCGAATAGGATTCCTTTTCCCAATCATCGTCACACTGAATAACAATCTCTTTGGGAGTAACCGCAATCACTTCCCCATCCGATTTGGCTTTTATACACCGTCCACTGAGATGCGCTATCTCTTTTTCAAATCCTGTCCTGACCAAAGGCCTTTCAGGATATAAAAGGGGAAGAGACTGTTTAAGGTTTTTTGCGCCCATAAGCACCCTATTGGCATCATCATGTTGAATAAACGGTATTAATGCTGCTGCCAGTCCGATACATTGTGATGAATAAGCATCATGATAGCGAACTTCGCTTCTATTATACAATCGTATCATTCCGTCATTACCCCTTCTGGCAAAATACTGATTTTTATTTACCTCATTATCATCGGAATAAGGGAAGATGGCAGTATTTTCTTCTTCGGATGGATTAAGATAACAAAGATTGGCGTTTGTTTGGTTCGTGGGCACATAGGGGGTCTTAATCTGCCCATCTTCAATCCTGGCATGAGCAGCAAGATGAAGGGTCAATCCTATCTTCTCAGATTCCGGAGTCTCTACAAGACAGATACGACCGTAGTGGCTATAGTGGACATCCCTTTTATCGAACCCCCTGTAATCTTTGCTAAGACCTTTAGGTCCGTAGAATGTAATTTTTCGTTTATGAGATATCTCAGAGAGCGAGTTATTCTGATCGAGTAATTGGCATAGCTCCCCATTTATATAACCTTGTACATATCCGTTAAATATAGCAGGCATCTTTCCTAAAGAATTTTCATAGTTAAACCTTTTTCCACCCGTATCTTTTTCCAATGTTTGCTTTATTTTGCTTAGGGCGTCGGTCGTTACCTTTTCAAGTTGATCTCCAATAAGTAAGACTTCTTGATTTGCCAGACTATCTGAATCATCTGGTTCATAGCCTTCAAGACCTTCAACAAGATTGAGAAGGTAGTTTATTATCTCAAGGATATCTCCCTTTGTCAGATTTAATATATTATCCCTAGGGGGAATTATACGAAGGTCATTTAAAGATTTCGCAAGTTTGTTATTGAGCCTTTCCCTGCCTTTCGAAGAGAGATCATAACGGCTGGAACAACAGAGATAATGGGTGACAAAGTTTATTTGCTCTTGACTTAAAGGTTCTCTAACGTTTTGATAAACCTCCAGGTAATTCTTTTTATACAAATCTTTATTTCGGAATAAATCATCAGCCTCTTTTTGTAAATCAAATGCTTTTAAAAAATAGGCCAGGTCTAATTGCCTGCAAATATTGGCAATATCTATCTTTATAATTCCTCTATTTTCCCCACTATTCTGTACGGTAAATCTTACCTGCAATCCCCTTTTGGGCCTTATCCATGCCGTGTATGTTGTACCCATATTACTTTCAACAAGAAGCCCATAGGCAGGGATAATTTGTGCTATAGGAACCCGTTCCAATCCATTGACTATAAAGCTTGACCGCTCAGTAAACGCCGGTATGGAACCTAAAACCTGATGTATCTCCTTTTCATCATCCTGCCTGTGGTAAATATCAACGCCATCATAAGACCATTGAGTATACATACTCATTTTAAGTTTAAGCTTGATGGTATTATTCAAGGTTTCAGAATAAAGGAAACAATAATCTTCGGACTTTGAGCTTTTTTCCAGTTCATATTCATCATAGTTAACTTCTGTTAATATCTCCTTCTTCAAAAGCAATATATCGATATTCCCATTACTCTCTTTGATTTCACGTAATTTTTGGCATATTTCGTCTCTTTCAGTTGTATTGTCTATATTGAGTACAGCAACTTCCTTAACCCCTGCAGCAAGAAGTTTTTCAATATTTTGTTCATCAATGATTTCATATGCCTGAGTAATAGCAGTTCTCCTGTTTGGATCTAAGATATCGTTTGCTATAGCGGAGCCTAAAATTTTATTTTTACCTCTCTTTGTTAACGTATAAGTCTTAACTATTTCTGGTTGAACATTTCCTGGAATCCCGATAGGAAAGAGGCTGGATAGTATGGTGGAGAGGGTAGTATCTTTATTGGGAACAGGTCTAACAAACTTTGCGTATGAATCTAAATGGGGTGATAATTCAATACATCTATTAACTTCAACATTAGCCATGTAAAGACCTCCCTATAAGGTATTTACAAACTGGATTAAATTAAGGATCAATTCCTTATAAGCAACTTTATTTCCATTTTGCTATTGCATAAAAATTCTGTATTAATCTTGAAGATGAGGCATGCAATGATATTTTCTCTATTATCGGTATAATATTTATTTAAATAAGGCGGATATTTTAACACGAGGAGAATAGTCAGGCAATTATAAATTGTTAGGTTGGCATATGTTAACCAATGATTTATTCAATAGTATTCAAATCATCTTATGTCTTCTAACAGCGATTCTGCGGATATGGATTTATGAGGATCGTTAAGAGTAAACAATATGTTGGTAAATGATTGCCTTATCCCGTGATCCGTAATGCGGCTCAAGACATTGCAGTAACAATGCCTTAATCCTTTGTTCATCTGGTAAATTGGGAAGTGTTGACTTTGTATAAAGTTCTTCAAGGTATTTTTCTTTAGCATTGAAATAATCAATAATCTGTTGCTCTGACCATTCTCCCCTGCGGATAGACTTTAATTGCTCGTTATTCCTCTGTAAGGCAAGGTCGCCTTCGATGAGTATCTGTTCCACTTCATTTTCTTACAAGGAAAATAATAAAATAAATTTCCTGCATTCATTTTAATGGATGATGCTTTCAACAGTTATGCATTATCCTTATCAGATAATAATCTGACTATATGATAGGCAAATTTCACATCATAGCCGTACTTATCTACCATTTCTTTTCGTTTGCCCTCACGTTCTTTTGATTTCATCTTATGCATCTTGGCTGTAGGCATACCCCTTAAATTTGCGCCACGACCTCTTGAACCCCATTCAAATTCGGTTTATTCCTTGATAATCTTATAGATCATGGATGCCTTCTTCCTGCCAATTCCTTTCACACAAGCAAGTTCCTGCTCATTTGCAGTAATAACTCTCTCTACACTCCCAAAATATTCTAATATTCTTTTTGCCATTCTTGGTCCAATGTCAGGCAGTCCCTGGAGAAAATAGCATTTTTGTGCCTGAACACGCTTTGGTTTTCTCCCCATTCTCTTTACTATCTCATCGCAGTATTTAACATCCTGCTCTCCTGCCATAATCAATATCTCAGCAGTACCAGGAGCCGATTTTGAAAAGATCAAAGGAACTTGCCATGAAACAGACAACGAAATAGAGGATTCTTAACATGTCATTGCGAGGGTAGTGTCCGAAGCAATCCCTTGAATATTTCAGAAGAGATTGCTTCGGAAAAGACCCTCGCAATGACAGATTGGGGAATCTTTCTTCAGTTGATGATATGTTCGGTTTCATCATTTGGATACTATAAGACTCGTGTTCCATAAAAAAGGAGGTATCCACCTGGAAAAAGAGCAAGGTGCGTCCATGTTTCCCTCTAATCCCCCCTAACCCCCCTTTAAAAAAGGGGGAAAGAAGGATAAGTTTAGAAAAGGGGGGAAAGAAGAAAGGATTTTCTCTTGAGAAAAGTTTGCCTGATCAAACATATCAAACTTTTCTCCCTTTTCTAAAACATTCACCATTTCCCCCTTTTCTAAAGGGAGACTAGGGGAGTTTATGCA
>SULG01000123.1 GCA_005524015.1 Candidatus Jettenia ecosi | reverse complement strand
TAATCTGAAAATCCCTATACCTTTTTGATGTTCTGGCTGATAACGAAAGGAAGGGGTAGTTTTTTTAACAGAGAAGGAATACTATGGGAATTAAACGTTTTGTACAGTGCACTGCTGCGGTTATTCTTATAGCCTTCACACTCTTTGTCTTCATAAGCTTTCTCAGCTATTCTCCAAATGACCCTCCCTTTGCAAATTATCCCGGCAATAATTCTGTAAGTAATTTTTGTGGAAAAGCAGGGGCATTCGTTGCAGGATATGCCATGGCGGGTTTGGGTAAGACCTCCTACCTGATAGTCATCTTGCTGGCCCTGTTAGGGGTATTGTATCTTTACAGAAAGGATATAGAATTCCTTTGGGTAAAAATAATGGGGGCAGTTTTATTGCTATTCTCGGTGGCCTCCTTGCTAACCTTGACATGTTACGTATCGAAGAAGTCCCTCCTTTCAGCCAATTTAGGAGGAATTTTTGGGATCGTCATTACTTCCCGGCTCTATGAGTATTTCAGTCTTACGGGTACTATCATTATTCTGGCATCGGGATTTGCTTTATCTGTTATGCTCATCCTGAATGTTACTCCCGTCTCCCCATTTTTGAGCGGCGCGCCAAAAGAAAAAAAAATCAAACGGGTTTCATCAACAAACGATGTTAAAATGGGTAAAGATGCTAAAATGAATATCGCTGAGGCGGATAATTCTCAGGCGAAAAGTATCCGTACTTTTCGGCAATCGAAGGAAAATAAGATTGAAGATGTAAGCAGTGTGGCGGATAATTGTATTGATGAACAGCCAATACCTGCACCGATAAGAGAAATAAAGAATGAACCGCTCAAACTCATGAGTAAATTTCAAAAACCACGGGAAACAAAAGAGATTCAAGAAACCCGGCAGACCCCACATGCCGAACAGCATCCCGAAGAGGAAGGGATAGATGCTTATGCAGAAACTAAGAAAAAAAAGGATGCTTCCTATACATTGCCGCAACTGGATCTGCTGGAAAAGCCTGTTGCAAAGCAATCAGAGGATGACTGGGATCAAATTACACAACGTGCTCATGTTTTAAAAAATGCGCTTGAGCAGTTTAATATAAAATCAGAGGTCGTGGAAATTGAAAGAGGGCCTGTTATTACCATGTATGAACTGGAACTAGCCCCGGGGACAAAGGTCGGTAAGCTGGTGAGTCTTTCAGATGATCTGGCAATAGCCCTGAAGGCGCCCAGTGTAAGGATTGTTGCTCCACTCCTTGGGAAGTCGTCCATTGGTGTGGAAGTTCCCAATGTACAAAGAAAAACTGTGATGTTACGGGAGTTGCTGGATGCGTCTGATGAACTCCGGAAAAAAATGGCCATCCCGCTCCTGATCGGTAAGGATGTTGCAGGAAATCCCGTTATATCAGACTTAGCCGCTATGCCTCATTTACTTATTGCCGGAACGACCGGTTCCGGAAAATCAGTTTGTTTAAATTCCATTATCTTAAGCATCCTATTCTTACGGCATCCCAGCGATATTCAGCTTTTGCTGGTAGACCCCAAAATGGTTGAATTTTCCTTATTTCGGGAAATTCCCCATTTAATAAGCCCGGTGGTGACAGACATGAAAAAAGCCGCTGCCGTGCTGGAATGGGCAGTAAATAAAATGGAAGAACGGTACGCCTTATTGGCGAGCGTTGGGGTAAAACACATCAATGGATATAATAAATTGGGAATGGCTGAGATCAAAAAACGCCTGAATCCGGAAGGTGATGCCAGTCTTGATGATGTGCCTTTCTATCTGCCTCATATCGTTATTGTCGTTGATGAACTGGCCGATTTGATGATGGTAGCATCGAAAGAGGTGGAAGGCTCGGTAATTCGCCTTTCTCAGAAATCACGTGCTGTGGGTATTCATCTCATACTCGCAACACAACGGCCATCGGTCGATGTTATTACCGGGTTAATTAAATCAAATCTACCCTCCAGGATATCATTTTACGTTGCCTCAAAAGTAGATTCGAGAACAATTCTCGACCAAAACGGGGCAGAGAAGCTGTTGGGAGGGGGAGATATGTTGTTTTTACCACCTGGAACGTCAAAATTGGTACGCGTACAGGGGGCATATGTAAGTGATGAAGAGGTACGGAATGTGGTTGAATATCTTACGAAATGCGCTGCACCACAGTTTAATCCGGAATTGAAGAGTTGGAAAGGCGCATCAGACAAAGATAACAGAGCGAAAGACAATCTTTACGATGAGGCGGTAAGGATTGTACTCGAGACGCAAAGAGGCTCTGTTTCCCTCTTACAGAGAAGGCTTGAGATTGGATATTCACGTGCTGCCAAGTTGATTGATCTCATGGCAGATGACGGAATCGTTGGGGAATATAAGGGTAGCCAGGCGCGAGAAGTATTTTTGACTCTGGAAGAATGGGACTCCCAAATGGCCCATGCGGATCAGGAAGAAATGGATAATGCATAGCACCAATGTAGGGGCAGGTTTTAAACCTGCCCCTACTGCCAAAGGTATGCTCGTGTAAATTATAGAAATTTCGGGCGGGTTCAGGTTTGTAACCTGAACCCTCAAGTGGGAATATTTTCCTGGTGCTGATATTATGAGAACGGTAGAACTATCGGCTCCATGCAAATCTATGGGTTCAATGTAACTACTCAAAATACAGTGCAAAACCGGGGTAGGGGCGAACCTTGTGTTCGCCCTGGTTATAGAATTTGAGTAGCTACGATTCAATTTATATAAGATATAAAAGACACCAAAGGTCTCTTATTTGTTCTGCCTTCCTTAGATAGGGAGGTAAATTGGGGTGAAGGAAAAAGACTATAGTATGAAATCAAAAAAAGTTGCTTTAATCAATTTAGGATGCCCAAAGAATCTGGTAGACGCAGAAGAGATTATCGGCAGGGTAGCAGATAGCGGGAGTACGATTTGTCAATACCCTGAGGATGCAGAGATACTCATCATAAATACCTGCGGCTTTATTGAAGACTCTAAACAGGAGTCGATTGATACCATATTGAAAATGGCAAAGCTCAAGGAAGATGCGCGATGTAAAAAAATTATCGTAACCGGCTGTTTGGCCCAAAGATATCCGCAGGAATTGAAAAACGATATCCCTGAAATTGATCATGTGGTAGGTTTGAAAGACTTTGATACCCTAACAGATTTATCTGGTTCTGGTAAAAAGAGGAAAAAAGATTCCCTGCAGTGTAATGATGATTGGCGTAACCGTATCAGATTGACTCCAAGACATTATGCATATCTCAGGATTTCTGATGGATGCGATAATCGTTGCAGCTATTGTGCCATCCCCGATATACGAGGGAAATTTTCCAGCCGGACGCTGGAGAGTCTCGTGGAAGAGGCGCAGCACATGGCATCTGAAGGTGTCAGGGAAATTCATGTTATTTCACAGGACACAACCTCCTATGGCATAGATTTGTATGGAAAATTTAAACTGGATGTGCTTTTAGAGAGATTATCAGAAATACAGGGTATTGAGTGGATACGGATATTATATACCCATCCAAGGCATTTTTATCCGGAGCTTATCCATACGATAGCCAACCAGCCTAAAATTTGCAAATATGTAGATTTACCCATTCAGCACATTAACGATGTTATCCTGAAGAAGATGGGACGGGGTGTAACCCATGCGCATATCGAAGCCTTGATCAATGATTTGCGCAACCATATTCCTCAGCTCTTTGTAAGGACTTCTGTTATCGTTGGATTTCCCGGAGAAACAGAAGAACAATTTCATGAGCTTTTAACATTTATCCAGGCTACCCGATTTGAAAGATTAGGGGTATTCGCTTACTCAAAGGAAGATGCTACACCAGCAGCGTCTTTCAAAAAACACATACCGAAAAGAGTAAAAGAGCAGCGCTTAAAGGAGGTCATGCTCGCACAGCAAAAAATTATTTTAGAAAAACATAAAAATTTAGTAGGGAATTCAATCCCTGTTATTATCGACGAGAAAAATGAAACGAATGGAGGATGGTTCGGAAGAACATATGGTGATGCGCCTGATGTGGATAGTAAAGTGATTATTGAAGAAAATCATTTGAAAATTGGCGACATTAAAAATATCATAATTACAGGTACCTCGGGATACGATTTGATAGGAACACGGATAAAAAAGAGAAAAGAGGACTAAATGAACTCATTTGATTTCTCACGATGTGCGGCATTCAATCTACCGAACCGGTTAACCCTTACACGGCTTTTACTGGCGATAGTGTTTTTCATTTTCTTATCGTACCGTTACTATAATATTGCCCTTATTTCCTATCTGTTCGCATGGCTAACCGACTGGTTAGATGGCTACCTGGCGCGCAAAAAAGGCCTTCTGACAGATTTCGGACGTATCGCCGACCCATTTGTAGATAAAATCATTGTCTGCGGCGGATTTATATTACTCATACAGCATGCCCACGACATCATACCTCCCTGGATGGTTGTCGTTATTGTAGCCAGAGAGTTTCTCGTCAACAGCCTGAGAAGTTATTCGGAATCAAAGGGGATTGAATTTGGAGCTACGATATGGGGCAAGGCAAAGATGTTTACTCAGTCTTTTACCATTAGCCTCATTTTGCTATTCTTTGCTTATTTCGAGCATTTTATGGCTGTTAAACAGGGAATTATCGTCATGCTTTGGCTTACGGTAATCATCACTCTGGTTTCTGGTATTAAATACATGGTCAAAGCAGGCCCGGCAATTTTGATGAAATAGCAAATCTCATTTCTTAATCTTCTCTCGATCAATCTCATCGTAATCCCCCTTAGTCCCCCTTTAGAAAAGGGGGAGATGGGGTTGTTTATCTCATTTAGGAAAAGGAAAGAGGGAATGGTATTGATAATCCCGGCATTCTCCCTTTGATAAGGCTTCCCAAGTCCCTTTTTCTAAAACACCCACCCATTTTTTCCCTTTTCTGAACGTCCACCCATTTTCCCCCTTTTCTAAACATCCATACATTTTCCCCCTTTTTAAAGGGGGACTAAGGGGGATTAATTCCTCTTACTTGACTGTGTCACAATTACTTTTAGTCTGCCCGGCATGGTTGTTTCTCCTGATTACTTTTATCAGGCTGCACTCACACGCACCTGTATCGCATCGTTTAATGCTTTCAATAAATCTTCAAGGTTAACAGGATTGATCTGTACTGCTTGTCCCAGGCTAATTGTCCTGGCTAAGGTGTTTCTGAGGATAGGATTTTTCAGTTGTTTGAATCCAAAATTTATTAAAACATCGAGGGTTTGCGGGTATTGTTTAATCAATTGATAAACATTTGTGCTTGCGGTTGCGGTTCTGATTTGCTCTGAAGGTTCTTCCTGCACGTCAAGTTGCATAGTCTTCCATGCATTGATACCAAAGCAGAACATGGCAGCATATTCAATAAAGCCACTGATTCCCAGGAGCGCATAAAGTTGCGGATACAGATGCGATGCGACCGGTTGAGATACAACCCTGAACAGACACCCGACATTTATCAGGATAAATGTCGCATTGAGCAGTCTCGTGCTGCACAACTTTACTCCTTTGCTTAAAGGGATCATCTTGGAAGCACACCCCAGGATCATCATACTGATAAACCCGATAAATATAGCATGCCGATATGCGCCAAACAGGGCATGGGAAGTGCGTTCCCCCGAAAACGCTTCATAAATGGTATAGGTGAGTAATGCAGTCTCTGAGACAAATAGCCAGACAAGGGCAGCCCGGATAAATTTTCTGAATCCGGTCGGCAGGTTTACCGTGTTCTTCACTGCCTTTTTGGTATTGAACAGATTTAAACTATAGATAAACAAAAACACCCCGCATGCCTCCATAATCCCTGCGAGACAAAAAACTACCGTAAAGAAACCGTGGAGATTTGTAGTATATTCCCGGTAAAATTCCGATACCGTTCTTAAAGCAATGGAGATGTTCAGGATATACAGAACGTAAGTGCTTATTTTCTTGTTAGGCTCTTGTATTCCCAGAAATATCGGCAGGGTCTTTGCAAATATTCCAATAATAACCATACAGGCAAACCCTACAATTTGTATATGCCGGATAGGACTTCTGAATATTTCCGGAATGTTTGTATTATTAACTACGGTAAAATGGAAGTATAAGGCAACAAAAGTAACAGCCTGGAAGAGGAACCAGAGATAACTTGATATGAGGAATCCTTCGTAGGTTTCGAATTTCTTTTTTCCCGATGTGAGATAGGTTGCGCAGATGACGTAAATAAAGATAAGTATCGATACGACTTGCAGTGTGCACCCAACCAGGACGGGGATTTTCAGGAAGAAGAAACCGGTATAATAGGAAATTGTCTTAAAAACAAAGGAGAGAAAAATACCTGCAAGCATTAAGAAAAAGGATTTATATGCCAGTGGAGTGCTATACAGTATAGTACTCCAGAATTTAGGCAATGCAAAATATGAAATTCCCATGATAAAGAGGCCAACCCATCCATATACCTGAGTATCGCCATGTGTTTCCGTAAGTATCCAGGATACGGAAGCGAAGGAATTATGAAATGCCATATAGGCTAAAAGCGATGCCCCGTAGAGACATCCTGTGGAGAGCGCAATAATGATAGACATCTTAATAAAGATTTCGTAGACATGCTCGGTTTGCGGCTTTGTGATCGTGGCTTCGTTCGTTGTGCCAACCTCTCCATCGATAAGTTTTTGAAGGTCGTCAATCAGTTTTGCGGGATTGACATTATGCATCCTGGCAAAAAAGGAGATGGGTTTGTCGGGAAGGACATTACTGCCGCACATAATTCCGTAGGTATCAAAGATGCGGCGGGTTACAGGAAATTTTTCAACGATTTGTTTAACGGTATTTTCAGGCCGTATCCTCTCCATAAATAAGGTTCCTTAACGCTGATCATAAGAGTATGATTTGTTTTGTAAAATAACATTACAGAAAACATCTTGTAATTTACCCAATACGCCGTGATAATTATGAGACGCCTGCGGCTGTGAAAAATACTATACCAGACCTGGAAAGCAGTGTCAACGACTTTCTCGAAGCGTATTCTTTTTGTTTTTGCTTATTTTAACCTATTGTGATATTTTTAATGGGATTTATCGTATCTGAGAAATAACGAACTTTAGGTTTTAAGAGATTGTTGATAGATAATCCCCCTTGATCCCCCTTTAAAAAAGGGGGAAAATGTGCAAATGTTTAGAAAAGAGGGAAATCGTGTATTCCTTAGCTTGACTACTTCTTAATAAAGCTTTAAAACTCCTTACGGGAGTTGAAGTAAGGGATTTTTATAAAAAAAGAAGTTCTCTATATTTTTGTATTTTCCCCCTTTTTTAAAGGGGGATCAAGGGGGATTATGGAGATAGGTATGAAAGAAATAAAGGCTAAATCTCAACAGCTTTTCTATAATACCAAATTGAAAGACTACTCCCGCAGTCTCAGGAAAAATATGACAAATGCCGAAAGATTACTATGGTCAAGAATAAGGAGAAAACAACTGAAGGGCTATCAGGTTTACCGGCAAAGAATTATCGGCAATTATATCGTTGACTTTTACTGTCCAAATGCAGGCATGGTTATTGAACTTGATGGTGGGCAACACTATACTGACGATGGAGTTAAGAAAGATATCAAGAGAGATGATTATCTGAAAAATCAGGGATTAAAGGTTTTAAGATTCTCCGATAGAGATGTTTTAAAGAATCTTACTATTGTGCTTGAAAAAATATATCAGAATTTGTAATCCCCCTTGGTCCCCCTTTAAAAAAGGAGGAAATGCATGGGTAGTTTAGAAAAGGGGAAGAAGATTTCTCCTTTTAAGTACCTGACCACAAATTTTTGTACATGTATCTTTGCATATAGGGGTTTTCAGCATGCAAAGATTTATGTTCAGGTACTTAAAAGCATTCTGATTTTCTATTTTCTAAAATACCCATATATTTCCCCTTTGTAAAACACCCGTACATTTCCCCCTTTTCTAAAGGGGGATCAAGGAGGATTATAATGGCGGAGGAATAAGCGGTGAAGCGTTAAACACTTTGAAAAAAAAACCTGACGATCAAACTGGTGGAAGCTATGAGGTAGTATCCCTTTACTAAATCCCGGAAAGAACTATTCCTGCTGTTGTAGATAACAGTGAGGATAGAGTATCCTTTGAGAAACATGTGAGATAATGTATCTATGCGAAGTATTGCACTAACAAATCAAAAAGGCGGTGTAGCGAAAACAACGACCACGGTGAATCTCGGCGCCGGCCTTGCCCATATGGGCAAACGGGTACTTTTGGTTGATCTTGATCCGCAGGGAAATTTGAGCTCGTGGTTAGGGCTGGACATCCATAATCTTGAACGGTCTATGTACAATGTATTTTTGGAAGAAGTCTATTTTGAAGAGATCCTCACAAAGACCTGTGTTGAAAACATGACCCTTGCGCCTGCCAATGTCGCATTGGCAGGTGTTGAAAGGATACTTGCCCATGAGAAAGGAAGGGATCTTATCCTCCGTAAACGGATGCTTCCCGTTATGGATAACTATGATTATATCCTCCTGGATTGTCCTCCTTCGCTGGGACTGATTACGATCAATGCGCTCACCTTTGTCAGAGAGATCTTTATACCGGTAGAGACAAAGGTGCTGGCTTTGAATGGTCTTGTAACGTTAGTAAATACCGTTCAGGTGGTAAAAGAACGATTAAATCACAACCTGGAAGTAACCGGCATCATTGCCTGCCGGTTCGATGGTCGGACAAACCTCAGCAATGAGGTGTACAACCAGATTAAGGAACGCTTTAAAGAGAAGGTGTTTAATTCCATTATTAGGGAAAATACTCGCCTGGCAGAATGTCCTATATCAGGAAAGCCTATTACCCTCTATGCACCCGAGAGCCCCGGCGCGATAGATTATACAAATCTGGCCAAAGAAGTAATAGAAAGAGAAAAAAAGAACGAGATATAGTCAAAGAAATCTGATTTTAGAAATTTAAGCAATCAAATAGGGCATACAATAAAATCAAGGGATTCTTCAAATATTTTTCAAAAAATACATTTCTTTGACTATCTATATAAAGAACTAGATATAACGAGATAAAATAGTTAAAATAATTGAAGTAT
>SULG01000122.1 GCA_005524015.1 Candidatus Jettenia ecosi | reverse complement strand
ATTATACTAGATTCTCTATGAAATATACGATAATAGTTCATAAAAGGGCATTCCGTTATTTAAAAAACCTCCCAGAATCTCAAAGAGAACGGATTAAACAATCCTTAAAAGAATGAGAAAATGGTATTACTGAAAAGATGGATGTTAAGCCTATGACAGGAGAGTGGAAAGGATATTCTAGAATGAGAGTCGGAGATATTCGAGTAATTTTTTGGACAGAGCACAGGACGGTGACTATATACGCCAATCATATTGACCCAAGAGGAGATGTGTATAAAAGGAAATAAAGGGATTCCAAAGACACCATACTTAATTTTGGAGATTCTCATTTTTCTTTAATGTCTTTTGAACATGGTAAAAAACACTCTGTACCTTTGACACACAGCCATATCCCGTGATTGGATATATTGGTTACCTTAGTGCGAGAAGTGCTTTCTTCAACTTTCTTTGATTTCATGAATTCTTTCCTCTGTTATTTTAAGCAATTCGCTGATTTCGTTCTGTTTCAATCTTTTATTTACTGATAATTTAATTATACACAGCGTCATTAATCAGATACGAATATGTCATTCCCGCAGAAGCGGGAATCCAGAAAAATACTGGATTCCGGGTCAAACCCGGAATGACAGACAGTTGTAAACTTATGTCGCTATGTATATATACAACAGTTCAGACAAATTTAAGCGACAATAATGCCATAATCTCTCAGTTCTTGATAAGCTGATTGTATTTTTTCATCGTTAGGATCAAGTTCTAACTTTGATAAAAATAAGTTGAGCAGTAATTCGTTCGCAGAAGTTCGTTTCAGAGAGGCCAGAGAAAACCCTTCATTGTCTGATGATGGATAGTTCATTCGATGCTCAATGCGTGCAAGGTTGAGAAGGCTTAAACTCATATGAAAATGGAAATCAAGACTCTCTTTTGTTCACGCCTGACAATGAGTAAGGCCAGTAAACTGTTTAGCGTCCCGAAACACAAACTCAATTTGAAAACGTGCAGTATAGTAACGATATAGGGTGCGGACATCCAGGGTAACATCAGTTGAAAAAAGCAGTGCATAGGATTGTTTACCCGCGGTATCAGCATATGTGACAGAGACAAGGTGTATTTTTCTTTTGAGGAATACCCTATACACAATACCGCCAGAGAGCCGTATATGCTCATCAATTGCGTAACAGAAAAACTTTGATAAGTCAAGGGAATCCAGATTGATTTTACTTCCATAGCGTCTTGGGCGCCCCCGTTTCTTGCGCTGACGCCTTGGCGGTTCATAGAGATACCTGAGATTGGCGTCTTTACGAAGCTTGCTGATCACATGAAATCCGGCTTCGAGAGCGCCGTTGATAAATCGTCTTTTCGCATAAAATCCGTCACTTGCGATGTACTGAGGCAAAGCAATGGTGATGCGTTCTTGTTTCAGCATCTTTATGTGATTTACGGCAGAATCGATGGTGTTTTCTTCTGAATCTTTTCTGGATGGGGGCACTTGTTTGACACTCAGGGTATAAGCGGTATGGTAGGTTGCATCGACTAATACTAATTCGCTTTCAAACAATAAATATATTATGAAATATATATACTATATATGGCAGGATTCAATTGGATTATATTTTAATGTTTGAAAGCGAATTTGTATAAGCATATTATCTCATGTGTTGCCGATGAGTATCGTGGGGTTGATTATAGCGGGCAATACTCTCTCTGCGCAAAAATTGCACAGATTTCAAAGACCCCATGCCTAATCCTGGAGCCATTATGGTCCCTGGTACCAGATAGTTGCCCGAATTTTTAGTGATTTCTAGATTCCTGAATCACCTGAATTAACGAAGCCAGGTGTCTTTATTCTTGAAACATGATGGTGTAATTGATAGATTATATCTCACAGAAACGTTCCTAGTGCTGCTTCTATTTAGTTTCTATCTATACATATCTTTGGTATACTATCTCCAAGGGAGGAGGCAGTTATGCCAAAAAAGATCTATACTGTTCAATTAAGTGAAAAAGAGCAAGAAGAATTAGAGACCTATGTAAGACAAGGGAAAAAATCAGCAAGAGCAATAAATCGAGCATGTATTTTATTGCTCGCCAATGAAGGCAAGATCGATGATGAAATAATCAGTGCCTTAGGTGTCTGTAGAACAGTCGTATATAAAATGCGGAAGAAGTTTACAGAAAGCAAGTTTGATATTATCGGGGAATTGCTCCAAGAGAAGCCCCGAAGCGGTCAGCCCCTCAAAGTAGATAAGCGAGTGGAATCTGCCGTTTCCATGATAGCCTGTTCAGAGCCACCGCCAGGGGCTGCACGATGGACACTGGAGTTGATAGGAGAGAAACTGGTAGAGTTAAAAATAGTAGATTCCCTCTGCTTGGAGAGTGTAAGAAAGGCTTTAAAAAAAACGAACTGAAACCGTGGCTGAAAAAGCGATGGTGTATAGGGAAAATTACTGGCGATTATATCTGGCATATGGAAGATGTTCTCCATCAGTATGCCCAACCCTATGATCCTTTGCGTCCTCTGATCTGTTTTGATGAACGGCCGTGTCAGCTTCTTGGTGATAGTATTGTTCCGATACCTATGAAACCGGGAAAACGTAAACGTGAAGATTATGAATACGAGCGCAATGGTACCTGTTGTGTTTTGCTTGCTTTCGAGCCCCATACTGGCTTTCGTTATGTTCAAGTAAGAGAAAGGCGTACTGCGGTTGACTATGCCGAATTTATGAAACAGTTCATTCAGGTATATTATCCTAGAGTGGAATATATTCGTCTTGTTCAAGACAATTTGAATACCCATACTCCTGGTTCTTTTTATGAAGTATTCCCTCCTGAAGAGGCTTTTGATCTTGCTCAAAAGTTTCAGGTGCACTATACGCCTAAAAAGGGGAGTTGGCTGAATATGGCCGAAATAGAGTTCTCTGCTCTTTCCAAACAATGCCTCGACCGACGTATCCCCAATAGGGAAACCCTGGAGAAAGAGGTGCTTGCATGGGCTGAAAATCGTAATAAAAAATGCACAACGGTAACCTGGAAATTTACGAAAAACACTGCTCGTGAAAAGCTTAAAAACAAATATCATATGTTAAAAAATTAAATAGAAGAAGCACTAGGTGCATAAAAGGAACACGTAGAATTAATAATAAAGAGCTTTGATTGCAATCAAAAGGAAATACCGATATCTTAGGTTACATTACACAATTATAAATCGGTTGATAAGCAAATTTAGTCCAAAACAGCAAATTTAAAGATTCGCTCCCCTTCAAACATATAAAGGAAAAAATATGATTACACTCAATGATGCAAAAAGAGTTATTGCTGCTGCAGAGAAGAAAGCTCAAGAAATCGGTCAGCCTGTGAACATAGCTGTCGCTGATGCTGGAGGAAATTTAGTAGCCCATGTGCGAATGGATGAAGCCTGGATAGGAAGTATTGATATTTCTATAAAGAAGGCATATACCTCACGAGCCTTCGATATTGCTACGAAAGATCTAGCTCCTCATTGCCAATCCGGAGGTCAGTTCTTTGGTATACATGCATCAAACAATGGGAGAATAATGATATTTGCAGGTGGAATCCCTCTTAAACGCAATGGTAAGATAGCTGGAGCTATAGGTGTAAGCGGTGGTTCCGGAGAACAGGATCATGCTGTAGCAGAGGCAGGAGCAGCGGCTTTCTAACATAAGGTATTCGCAGGAAACGGTTGGTAACTTAATAAGAATAGCGCCATTATTTATAAACAACTAAATAAGCGCCAGAAACGCATTCGTAACCATAGCACATCGCAAGCGACATCTCGATTCTATCGTTTAGTGTTCAAAACAAGCATAATACCCTGATGAACAATGCCTCAATAAGAGTACAGATTTCAGCTGGTGGAGTTGCCTTTCGTAAACTCAGTAATAAAACCAAAATAGCTATTATCTCAGTAGGAGATGATCGTCGATGGCAACTGCCAAAGGGAACTGTAGAAAGGGGTGAATCAACAGAATCTGCAGCAATACGGGAAGTGCGTGAGGAAGCAGGTATTGAAACCGAAATAATTAAGCTCATTGATAAAATAGAATACTGGTACTATTCAAAAGATCATGATAAGCAAGTACGATATCATAAATTTGTTTATTTCTTTTTACTTCGCTATAAGTCTGGTAATATCAAAAATCATGACACAGAAGCACATGAAGTGAGATGGATTGAAATTAATAAAGCCATTGAAATGCTTGCATTTGAGAATGAAAAAAAGATTGTCAGATACGCCAAAGAAATGATGGGTGAAAAGAATACATAATAAATCGATAACGGAGAAACCTCCTCCAGAAGCTCACCATCGCATCGAATCAATTGATGTTCTTCGCTGTATTATCATGGTTTCCATAGCACTTGACCATGTCTGCGATATTGCATTATTTTCACGCCATATTAAGTTGTTGGGTTTCGTTTCTCAACTCAACTTACAATACTGTTTGTCAATAATAAAGATTTGATCCTACCCTATCCCTCAAAGTGAACAGAAAAATTTATCTTTATTCTTTTAACCTCTCAACCTCAAATATTTCCCAAAGATTTATTTCGACCCCTTCAAGCGATTTATAGGAAAATACTTCATGAGGACCAAAAATTTCACCCTTCGTGTACCTTGCATCAGCATCCAGCCAAAATCTTTCTATATATTCTTCAAGGGGATCAACGATAATATATTCTTTTACTCCACATCTTTCATAAAGATTTTTCTTTTCCCTCAAATCCTTCAATGCAGTTGATAGTGAAAGAACCTCAACAATCAGGTCAGGAGCGCCTTTTATATTGTCTTCTGTAATTTTTGCCTTGTCGCAAACAACAAATACGTCAGGTTGGACAATATCATGTTCGGTAAGAATTACATCAACGGGGGCGATAAAAGGTCTGCACGGTTTATTAGTGAGTTTCTGCTTTAATTGACTGAATAAATTACCAACCAGAGTTTGATGTTTTACCGAAGGTGCAGGAGTCATATTATAGGCAACGCCATCAATTATCTCCCATCGTTCGTCATTAGGCCAGCTAAGGTAATCATTCCATGTATACTTTTTGGCAGACTTTTTTGTTAAGAGATATGCCATTTCTGCTTCCTTGAAATGGAAAAATAAAACAACTATACTGAGCTATAGCAATTATTCAAGTATTTACTTTTTTCTGTAAAAGCTCATTGAGAACTTTTGGGTTTGCCTTACCTTTTGTCTCTTTCATCGCCTGCCCAACTAAAAAAGCAAGGGCATTTTTCTTACCCTTCTTATAATCCTCAATCACGTTCGGATTATTCGCTATAACTTTATTGATTACTAATTCGATTAAGTTTTCATCACTGATTTGTGCCAGTTTTTTCTCTTCAATGATTGCCTGAGGAGCTTTACCAGCTTGGATCATCTCAGAAAAAACTTCTTTCGCAATGGTACTGCTAATGGTACCTTTTTCAATGATTTCAACGAGTGCCGCTAATTGCTGGGGTTTGATTGGCAAATTATAGATGTCTAATTTTCTATCCTTTACTTCTCTTAACAAATCATTGATAATCCAATTAGATAAAGCTTTCGGACGATCTAAGATTTTTACACATGCTTCAAAGAAATCTGCAAGCGCTTTTTCTTCTATAAGGATACCAGCATCGTAATCCGAGAGTTTAAATATTTCCATAAATCTCTGTTTTCTATCCAAAGGAAGTTCTGGAATTGTATCTTTTATTGCATGAAGCCATTTCTCATCAATCAAGACAGGTAATAGGTCTGGTTCAGGAAAATACCGATAATCCTGGGCATCTTCTTTTGAACGCATATGCTCACTTCTTTCAGCTACTTCATCCCACAATCTCGTTTCCCTGGCGATTGTTGCTCCTTTATCTAACAGCCTACCCTGTCTTACTGTCTCATACTCAATAGCTTTTATAACGGATTTCATTGAATTAAGGTTTTTTATCTCTACTCTGTTACCAAGCTTATCAGAACCTTTTTCTCTAAGGGAGATACTTGCTTCAAATCTCAATGATCCTTCCTGCATCTTGCAATCGGAGACTTCTGTATACAAGAGGATTTTTCTTAAGGTCTGCATATAGCTTTCTACTTCGTCTACATTTCGCATATCAGGATGCGATACAATCTCAAGTAAGGGAACACCAGCTCTGTTGAAATCAACAAGACTGTAGTCAGCGCCAATTTCCTCAGGATGAATAAGCTTACCAGCCTCTTCTTCTAAATGGACATTATGAATTCGAATCTTTTTAACATTACCATTTACCTCAATATTCATATATCCGTTTACGCCCAAATTATAGTAATTTTGGGATATTTGATAATTTTTTGGTAAATCCGGATAATAGTAGCTTTTTCTATCGAAATTTGTGAACCTGTTAATCTCACAACTCAATGCAACAGCCAGTTTAAGTGCATATTCAAAGGCTTTCCTATTCATCACTGGTAAAATACCTGGCATACCGAGACACACAGGACACACCTGTGTATTCGGCTCAACACCAAATTGTGTGCTGCATCCACAAAACAGTTTCGTTACTGTGGATAATTCTGCATGGGTTTCCAAGCCTATAACAACTTCATATTCCATAATGAATAACCTTGTCTTTTATCTTTGTCTTAATGGAACTCTCAATGCAGGTTTCTTCAAATGAAAATCCGTTTCCTGCTCAAAGGCATACGCAATCTGTAGTAATCTTTTTTCTTCAAAATGCTTCCCGAGAATCTGCATTCCAATGGGTAAACCATCACTTGAAAATCCACAGGGAATGGAAATTCCTGGAATGCCTGCAAGGTTTGCCGGGATAGTATAAATATCTGAGAGATACATTTGTAAGGGATTATTAGCACGCTCACCGACTTTAAAGCCAGGCACAGGAGAGGTAGGGCAAATTATACAATCAATCTTTTCAAAGGCATTATCAAAATCGTTTTTTATCAAAGTTCTTACTTTCGATGCCTTCAAATAATATGCATCGTAATATCCGGAACTTAACGCGTAATTTCCTAACATAATGCGGCGCTTGACTTCACTGCCAAATCCTTCAGATCGTGTACGGCTATACATATCTATTATTCCACGTGCATTGTTTGTTCTGTGGCCGTACCTGACTCCATCATACCTAGCTAAATTAGAACTTGCCTCTGCATTTGCAACGATATAATATACTGCAACAGCATACTCAGTGTGTGGCAGCGACAGGTAAACAATATTTGCGCCGAGCTTCTCATATATCTTCAAAGCATCTTTTATTGCCTTATTAACGTCTGAATGTAATCCTTCAGTAAAGTATTCATTAGGAATACCTATCCGTAGGCCATTAACACCAGAATTAATATTATCTAAATAGTCAGGAACAGGAACTTGAAGAGAAGTTGAATCACGGGGATCATAACCTGCAATTACCTGCAGCAGAACCGCAGCATCTTTAACATTCTTTGTCAATGTGCCGATCTGATCCAAAGAAGACCCAAAGGCAACTAAACCGTACCGCGATACCCTACCATAGGTTGGCTTTACACCCACAATACCACATAAGGCAGCGGGTTGCCTGACAGAACCACCTGTATCAGATCCTAAGGCCATAAATGCCATATCTGCTGCCACGGCAGCTGCAGATCCGCCGCTAGACCCACCAGGAACATATTCAACATTCCATGGATTACGTGTTATCTTATAACGAGAATTTTCTGTGGATGATCCCATTGCAAATTCGTCTAAATTCGTCTTACCAATAATTATGGCATCTTCCTCTTTTAGACGTTTCGTGACAAAGGCATCATAGGGAGGCATGAAATCTTTAAGAATTTTTGAGGCACAGGTAGTGGATATGTTTTTTGTACAAATGTTATCTTTAATTGCGATGGGAATACCCGCAAGCAAGCCTACCTGCTGATTATTTTCTATCTTCTTATCTATTTCTATTGCTTTTTTTAAAGCTTCTTCTTCAGTAGTAGTTATATATGCTTGAATGTCAGGCTCAAGGTTTTTTATCCGTTCAAATAGATGTCTAACAATATCTGTAGAATGCAATTCTCTGGATACTATTTTTTTCTTTATTTGTAACGAGTTGGATTCTAGAAGTTTCAAAGTACTTCTCTTATTTTCAAATACCTTTATTCTATTACTTTTGGCACTTTAAAAAAAGTATCAATTTTGGCAGTGGCATTAATGAAGACGTCTTCTCTTGAAATTGATGATTCAGGTTTGTCTTCTCTAAACACATTGGATGCATTCATAGTATGTGCCAATGGTTTAATATTTTCCGTATCTAAAGTGTTTAGTTTTTCAATATAAGATAAAATATTACTCAATTGATGAATGAAAACCTCTTTTTCAGCTTCTGTAAGCTCTATCCGAGAAAGGTTAGCAATATATTCAATTTCTTTTTTATCCATTACTATAATATATAGGTAATAATTATTTATCTTCTTTTTACAGAACCTTCGTAACTTTTCCAGCGCCAATACATCGTGTACACACCTTAACCTTCTTTACAGAACCTTCAATATTCGCCTTTATTCTCTGTAAATTTGCTTTAAATTTTCGTCTTGTCTTACCAGTGATTTTTTTTCCTACACCACCCTTCCACTTAGCCAAACCTCTGCGTTCTATCTGATTCCCAACTTCGGTTCTTTTGCCACATATTTCGCATACCCGAGCCATACACTATACTCCTATCTATATTATATGTTATCTTTCAGTAGAATTCTCTATTTTGTTACAGTCTTCACATAAGCCCTGTATCTGTAAGCGATGAGATTCTGGTTTAAATTTTTTACTTTTACAAACTTCATCCTGTAGTTTTTCTATCCTATGTTCTATAAATTCAATAATTTTTCCACATTTATTACATACTAAATGATCATGATGCTCATGCCCATATACATGTTCATAATGCGCATGCCTCTCACCAAAAATTACTTCCCTCAACAATCCACTTTTCACAAGGAGGGAAAGAGTACGATAAATGGTAGCCTTTGATATTTTTAGATTATTATTCCGAAGATCAACCAATAATTCATCTGCTTCAAAATGCTTATGGTTTGCAAATATACGATCAAGTATTGCCTGTCTTTCCGGAGTAAATTTTAATTTTTTCGATAAGAGATATTCTTTAAATTTATCTTCTACAGATAACATAGAGAACAAAATATTGATTATAGGGCTTATAAGGT
>SULG01000121.1 GCA_005524015.1 Candidatus Jettenia ecosi | reverse complement strand
TTATAAATTAACATCTGCTAATATCTCTGCCATATCAATTACAGGAAGTCTTATGGATTTCTCGCCAAGAAGCGTATCTACAATATCCTGTGGTGCGCTCCGATAGTGTAAAACGGCTTTTACCTTCAATGGAGATTTAGCACTACCTGGAATTAAACAAACAAAATGCTCCTCTTTTTGGCCTTTTGGAGGAATACGATTATCTGAAATAATATGTGTGGCAGCCCACACGTGAAGTGTCTGTTTGCCGTTTTCATCTCCAAATACGGTATGATAGATGGTAGCATTAGGATCAATGTTCCCTTTTTCATCTACTTTTCCGCTTTGATAAACAATTTTGTCTTCTGCATCTGTCACAGAAGTTTCTAACCACATCTGGCGCAACTCGGTAAGCCCTGTAGGTATGTAATGCCCTGCGCCGGTATTTTTTATGTTTACCTGGAATTTCAGGATATCACCTTTTTTAGCATCTGGATTCGCCACAACTTCGAGAGTTGCAGCGTTCTTCAATCTATCAATGGCCATTTGGGGTTGTACTTCTGAGTTAGGCGGTAAAGAAATCTGAGAAACGCTTCCACCAACAAAGTAATGTGTCCATATATGAGGACGCTTCTTACCTCCCATAATTTCGGGCGATGCCAGACCAGGGTTGTCAGGCCTTTCAGTGCTGCCGGTGCTGGGAAAACCTGGGCGTTGTCTCATATGACAATCCTGACAATGCACGGTCGTCTCCGGATCATTTGTATTATAGGGACCTTGCCGCCATTCCGTATAGGTTTGTTCAATAGGGAGATCATTTCCGGCGTGTGATACATCATGACACCCCCCACAAAATTCCGAGCGTGTATGTAACTCGGAGTACTGACTTCCATGAATGGTTTCAGGAGAATCCTTAAAAGGACCATATTTAATGCCCCCTTCCATTGCTGCTGCATTACCGGGACTGAGTATGTAGGGCGCATTTCCAATACCCGTAGTTGCCCTGACGGAATGACAAAAATCACAGATAACGCCTCCCTTTTCATCATC
The DNA here is from genome assembly GCA_005524015.1 of Candidatus Jettenia ecosi. Classification (GTDB taxonomy): domain Bacteria; phylum Planctomycetota; class Brocadiia; order Brocadiales; family Brocadiaceae; genus Jettenia; species Jettenia ecosi. Next base: position 8,539 of record SULG01000121.1, on the reverse strand, counting down.
GAGAGGGAGGTTGGCATCTCCGGCGCTATGACCAATAGGAAAGTGACAGCGAACGCAAGATTCTATATTTCGTTTTTGTGATTCTCCTTCTGCTGTTTTTTTACCCAAGTTATAAAGAGCCTGAAAAAGTGGATTCTTCCATGCATTAGCGTGCGTGGAACCACTCCACATCTTAAAAATTTCAGGATGACAGGCGCCACAAGAAATCGGACTGAAGAATTGACTTATTCTTACATCGCCTGGTACTGTAATAGGTAAATCAACAACATTCTCTGGCCTCTTCCCCGGAGGAAGTTTCCAGGTAGGTGACCACTCCTTAGGATCACTTGCAAAAGATGCATTTAAAGATAGAAGGGATAAACTGCACATTACAAAAAACATTGATTTAAAATAGAAACGCATACGAGATTATTATCCTTTCTTTGATAATGTTATGTTATAGTATCCAAATGATGAAACCGAACATATCATCAACTGAAGAAGGATTACCCTGTCTGTCATTGCGAGGGTCTTTTCCGAAGCAATCTCTTCTAAAATATTCAAGGGATTGCTTCGGACACTACCCTCGCAATGACAGGTTAAGAATCCTCTCCATTTCACACACTTACCTATGAGCCAAAGATTCAACTTTCCCCACATTCTGTTCGGTTTCATATGTTGGATGCTATAGCTTTAAGAATTTAACCTAAATTCTGCAACGGGATAATGAAATTTCTTAACATTAACGTTAAATTAGTACAAAATATTGATTATACAAAAAAATTATCTGTTTAAAACAAAAAATTTCTATCACACTGGGTATTACTATACATAAATTATTAATTATAAAAAAAAGGGGATAGACTAAAAGTCTATCCCCTTTGTAGAAATGTATGAATACATGAATATATTTTTTGTATTATTTTTCCTACTTTGGCTCTTTAACCTTTACAACCTTTGTTGATTTTACCGTAGTATCTCCTTCTACTGCAACAAAATTTTTAATCTTTTCAAATTTTTTATCACCGACACCTTTAACCTTTTTTATATCTTCTGTAGTCTGAAAATTACCATTATTCGTCCTGTAGTTTACCACTTCAATAGCAATCTTAGGCCCTATCCCGGGTAATAATGCAATTTGATCTTCAGTGGCGGTATTAATGTTTACCTTTCCTTCAACCCCTTCGTCAGACATACAAGTCGTTTGACAAACAAAGGCAATTGCAAACACCAGCACTATTACACTGCAAAATTTACGTAGTATGTGCATAGTAATCTCCTATAAAAATAACCATTCCTAATAAAGTTCCTCAAAGGCCTTTGAATAGAAACGAACACGTGTATTACGAAAAACATTCAGCAAAGTATAAACCGGAAATCATAAAAGTTAAAAAAAGAAAAAATTATCCCTAAATAAAGAAGCTTTCAGTAGTAATAATTTTTATAGTTTTATAGAAAATTCAGAAAGAAGGGTAAAGTATGTATACATAATACAAAAAAGATCATAAAAGGATTTTAAATAGTACAAAATTGTTGATTCTAACAACCAACAAAAAAGGACATGCACAATAGCATGTCCTTTTTGATTTTTAAAAAATACTTTTATTTTAATAGATGTTTAGTTCTTTTTATCCCGTAAGGATTCTATTACTTCATCTATCAAGCCATATGCTTTTGCCTCATGAGAAGACATATAGAAATCGCGGTCAACATCTGCTTCGACACGTTCTATTGGTTGTCCTGCATGTTTCACAAGGATTTCATTTAAATACTTCTTCATTCTCAGGATCTCTTCCGCCTGAATGCTAATATCCGTTGCTGTACCTCTCATACCACCCCATGGCTGATGAAGCATGATACGGGTATGAGGCAGACCATATCTTTTCCCTTTTGTTCCAGCAGCAAGAAGAATAGCGGCCATGCTGAACGCCTGGCCTATACAAAAGGTTGCAACATCGCATTGTACGAATTGCATCGTATCGTAAATGGCTAAACCAGAGGTAATCGATCCACCCGGAGAATTAATATAAACATTGATGTCCTGGTTTTTATTCTCATTCTGAAGAAATAATATCTGTGCTATAACTAAATTTGATAAGGTATCTTCTATCGCAGAGCCAATAAAAATGATACGATCCTTTAAGAGCCTTGAAAATATGTCGTAATGTCTCTCACCATAGCCGGTCTTTTCAATAACGTAAGGAACAAAAAGGTTATGAGAACCCCCTTTAGACCCTACAGCAGGAAATTCGCCATTTTCTAAATATGATAAATACTCTTTATACACAAAAACTTCCTTTCGTTTATTTTTACTTCACGTTTAACAGTAATTCTTCTGGTTTTATCCTTCTGTACGAGCTTCTTTAAGGATGAGATTTACTACTTTATTCTCACGCATATCGTTTCGTAAATAGGACAAGCTCCCCTGACGTTCTAATTGTTTACGAACCCTGGCCGTATCGGTATTGTATGCGCGTGCAATATCAGCAATCCGCTGTTCTACTTCGTTTTCTGTAACGAATATCTTCTCCTTTTCGGCTATCTTATCTAAGATAAGAGATGCCTTTAACTCACGCATTACTGATTCGGCAGATGCATTTTTGATATTTTCCGTTTGTTTTTGAATTTCTTCTAAGGGCATACCCCTGTTCAGTAAATCCAACTGATGTTTATATACCCTTTTTCCCGTATGGTAACTCACAAACTCTTCAGGTAATTCGAATTTTGTCTGTTCTAAAAGAGTATCAAGTACCTGGTTCCTCAAATCATCCTCGGCCCATTTCCTTTTCTCAATCTCAATTTGTTTTTGTATCTTTGACTTTAAATCTTCCAAAGATTCAAAACCTAATGTTTTGGCAAAATTCTCATTAACTTCAGGAACAGCAAGCCGTTTTATTTCTTTCACGGTAAGTTGTAATTTCGCATTCTTTCCCCGATACTCTTCTTTTACGAAGGTATCTGGTAGTTTTACATCAATGTTGCGTATTTCACCTGATTTTGTGCCTTCCAGTTTTGTAACTAAGTCTGGTACCTCTGTATTAAAGACTGCAAAGCCGTCTGCAACAAGAATTTCTATATCGTTGTCTTCCAATACCGTATTCCCATCCACTTCTACTTTACCATCACAAATAATTTGATCTCCCTTTACTACATTTCCGTCTTTTACAACGGTTAATTGCGCTCTACGGAGACTCATATTGTGTAATGCTTTTTGTATATCTTCATCCGTTACCGTAGTTGATTTTTTCTTTAATTTTAAATCCCTGTACTGACCTACATCAAATGCTGGCCATACTTCCAGGGTTACATCAAAATTAAAGGGTTGTCCAATATCAAATTTTATATCGCCAAATTTTGGATTCCCTACCGGATTCAGTTTATGCTCTTCAATTACCTTTTGGTAACAATCACTAACCACAGATTGTTTCACCTCATCCTTAATTTGGTCAGCAAACCGCTTTTCCACTAACTTGCGAGGCGCATACCCCTTTCGAAAACCAGGTAGCTCTATCGTGTCACAAACCTCTACGGTCTTTTTCTCTAATTCGTTTTCGATTGTTTCCTTTGGTATTTCAAATTTTAAAACTTTTTTACAAGGGCCTGCATCTTCAATTGTTACATTCATCGTATTAGTATCCTACAATACCTTCCATTTAAGATAAAAAATGGAGCGGGTGATGGGGTTCGAACCCACGACATTCACGTTGGCAACGTGACGCTCTACCACTGAGCTACACCCGCCTTTATAAAAAAAATGCGAGGGGGGGGAATTGAACCCCCACGCCGTAAGGCACAAGATCCTAAATCTTGCGCGTCTGCCAGTTCCGCCACCCTCGCCTGATATAGCAATTACGTTTGCCTTACAGTAAATATGCTTTATCCGGAAAGCGTTTCTTCATATCCGTCCTGTCACTTATCACTAACCAGATATACTATAAGCTTATCAAGTCTCTTAATACTCTAACTACTCCTTTAGAGTACATAACCTTGGTGCGCCCTGAAGGATTCGAACCTTCGACCCACTGATTAAGAGTCAGTTGCTCTACCAACTGAGCTAAGGGCGCATCTAATATAGTATCAATCCTGTTTAGGCTTATGGATGGCGCGCCCGGCAGGACTTGAACCTGCAACCGTTGGATTCGAAGTCCACCACTCTATCCAATTGAGCTACGAGCGCAAAATTTACAGCTCAACAACGATTTAAAATTCTATTTTTATTACCTTTAGAATAAAAACAATTTAACAAAGATTAAATTATAATTAATTTTTAAAAAAAGTCAACTGCATTTATGATTGCAGAAATTTAAATACTCAGGAGGTTAGTTACTGCTCTCTTACATGACCGAGATTTGCATCTTGCCGCAGAAGTTCTTTCTGAATATCCAATACAGGCGTATCCCTTAGCGCTTTGCTTTTAAGAGACGCAAATGCAGCACATACTCCGGCTGCCTGTCCGGTTGCTATGGAGGCGGGCATAACACGGTATGAAGAGTGGGCTTCGTGAGTGCCGGAAATACAACGGCCGGCAACAATAATTCCTTCAATACCCTCCGGTAAGAGACAACGCAGGGGAATATCATAAGCCTCGCCCGGAGGCAGTCGTTTAAATTCCGTGCCTTTCCCTTCGGGGTTGTGAATATCTATGGGATATGCGCAACGCGCAATTACATCAGGAAATTTGCGGGCGCTCAATACATCATTCCCGGTAAGTTGATAATCTCCCACGATTCTTCGCGTCTCACGCACCCCTGTATGTACCCCGCTTTGAGCAATATAAGCCTTTTCAAAACCTGGCACATACCGGCGCAGGAATGCTGTAATCTGGCGCATCTGCCAACGGCTTTCCCATTCTGCATATGTCAAATCCCATACATCAATGCCAAGCACCTTCGTCACACGCGTACTATTCAAACAGACCTCCCGTTCGTGCGGAGTTGCGAAAAACAAGATATCTTCACGTTTTAGTTCGAGTTCACCTGCATCAGTAGCCTTACGAATAAGGTCCCAAAGTCCATGAACACCATACCACTGGTCAGGATGCTCTCTTACATATGCCTGAAAAGCCGCACGCTCAAACTCTGCCATCCGAAACATTAATGTCATAGGCTGCACCAATCCATCATGATCCCGTCCTATTTCATACCGAGCTCCGGCTCGCGCCGCCAAATCACCATCACCGGTGCAGTCAATAATAACCTGCGCCTTAATTACGACAGGACCGGATTTTGTCTCAAAAACAACTCCCCTTTTCCCCTGGTCATCAACAATATCGCTTGCGAATGCATGCAACAAAATATGCACACCGGCCTCATCTATCAGTTGCAACATAACGAGTTTGAATATCTCAGGATCAAAAGGTATCGTATAACCTGTTTTCAAAGAGGGAGGGATAACTCCGCCCGACTGTACCAAACGGTTGATCAGCTTCCTGTATACGCCGGCTATCACAGGCTCGCCAGATCCATGGTCAGTAGGAAATAGCGTTGTGGCAGCAGGCCGTTTCTGAACCGGGTGCTCTGTATAAGATGATGCAAAAGGCATAACCAAAGCTGCCGTTGCATTACCGCCAAGAAAGCCATAGCGTTCGGCTAAAATGACCTTTGCGCCTGCCCATGCTGCGCCCATAGCTGCGCCGAATCCTGCCGGACCACCACCAACGACAAGGACATCTGTTTCCGCAACAACTATCGCAGAACGCGCCGGCAAATTGAGAGAAATGGATTGTATCGGGCGGGAAAGCGCTGGCATTCCCTTACCCTCCTGCAGGAAATTTATCAGACGGTATTCTTATGGGGCCCTCTTTTCGCTTGCGGCCTTCCTTTAGCAGGCGCACCGCAATAGTGTTGTTCTCCAGAGCGCGCTTTTTTAACTGCGGGAGAACACGGCTGATTTGCTTCTGCAATAAGCGCTGCTTATCCCACGACCGATCTATATAGGCTATAAGCCGGCCAGCATTTACCAATTTTAGAGGAGGTGTTGCCATGTGTAATTCATCAATAAATCCGCTAACCTTTGATGCATAGGGCAATGCCACAAAAGGGACTCCCTGGATCGCTGAAAAGATGAGAAAGTGCAGTCGCATGCCTACGGTGAATGCAAAATGTCCAATGATAGAGAGCACTTGCCCGGAAGTATATTCACCTTTCAACACAGTAGCCTGTGATGCGCGGAGCATGCGGGCAACTACTGCATGAGATTGCTGCACATCCTTCACAAGACGCTCCATAGGGATGAATACCACATCGGCATCAAAGCGATCCACCATATAGTCAGCTGCATCTGCTAAAAGCGCATGATAATGATCTTCGCTAATATCCGGAGCAGCCGACCCTGGTTCACGGACAGATATACCTATCTTGCAGCGCTGCCCGTCAAGATGCTCCCTTTCCAGTGTACCAGGCGGCAATGGTTCGGGTCTGAGAAGCAATGCGGGGTCGGCTGTCACCAGTATCTCGCGATTTACCCCTATTTCCTCCAGTACCTGCTGAGCCTCCCGCTCACGAACGGTTATTACGGTTACCTGGTTCAAGCAATCTCGCATTAATTCCTTGCTAGCCGGATCGTTGAGTGGCCCTACACCTACGGAATAGACCATTACCGGCACGCCTTTTTCCTGCGCCAGCACTACTTCCCGTAAGAATATTTTCACCTCCGGATCGAATAAAATTCCTCCTCCTCCAAGAATCATAAGATCAAGCCGTTCAATCTCCGGGATAGCCTCGTTACGGTTAATTTTACGAACGGGTACCACCCGCTCAACCTGGTGTCGCCGCAAAGTATCTTCAGGATTCCGTGTGAATACCGTAATCTCTACTGGCAAAGACCGGCGCAACTCTGTAATAATGCTTTGCAATATTGCCTCATCACCTAAATTTAAACCACCGTAGGAGCCTGATATACCCACCTTAAAAATCTTCGTATTCTCTTTATCCTTTGTTTTCATAAGAAATACCTGACAACCGATACGTAATAGTAGTGATAAAATAAAAATCTTACCTACGCCTGTTTTTCACTTCTGTTTACCGTTGCGCTATATTCTATCGTGTCAAATTTTCCCTTTAACCAATCCAACTCGGATGCGATTGAATCTATGATAGGGAGTTTAACGCCCGGCAGGACCATATAGGAGTATGTTTCTATTTCTATGTGTCTTTTTCCTATAATCATTATCTGCCTGAAAAAATTATCTTCTATAAGATCTGTCGTTGAAGAAACCCCATACCCTGACCATAGTAAAGGAACGTGGAAATGTACCCTCCATTCCCCTTGGAAAGCCTGGCTTAGAGCATCTGGTAAATCTTTAAACCGCAAGACGCCTTCTTTTGAAAAAATACGCACCTGATGAAGATATTCTGTATCAGCAAAGGGCATAAATATCCGTTGCGGGTCACCGGGAGCTACTGCTCTGATGGCAGAAGATATCTGAATTTTAGCAACTGATATGCCAAATTGAACAAGCTTCTCAAGCCAGAATAAAGGCGATTCAAATTCAACCACGACATGGCAACAATCTAAGCAGACCCCTAAATACCTTCGGGCAGAGTCTTTTATCTTAAAAATTTTCTCAAAAAACTCAATGGTAGACCCCAGCAAGTCGAGGTAACAATCAGGTTCCGGCTCCAGGCATAAGATGATATGCCTGCCTGTTTTTTCCTCCAGTTCTTTCAGGAAAACTACAAATTTCAGTAGATTCGAAGCTGCTAAAGCTTTTTCTTTTTTCCCATAATGGAATGGGACTGTAGATATTGTACCTATTTCACCTTCTGGCAGAATATCTGCAAGAATTTTAACAAGATTGATGGTATAATCTACGCGCATCTCAGACGACCAATCCGGCAGGTAAACATGTTCTTTTATTCGTGTTCCGTGGAAAGGACCAAAAGGAAAACCATTTATGGTAACTACATATAACTTGTTATCGTGAAGAAATGTACGGAACTCTTCCAGCCTCACAAGAAGTTCATGCGCTGCTTTCTGAGAGAGCCTCAGTCCTAATCCAAAATCCTTATCAGGACAAACCCTTGCCTTTACCCTCAGGGCATAATTTTTTATTGCCGCGAGGGTTTCATCCAGATGCTCAGCAGGATGAATATTGAGACCGTACATGACATGATTACCGGTTCCTAATTTCATATCAATAAATTTTTCATTTCACAGATTACCCGTTCCTAACATAGTTATTGAGTTGGAGATGAAGTCAACAATCTCATGCACCGTCAAAGTAATTTATCATAGTATTTTCCTCCAAAGGAATAGTAAGATTTTCGCAAATACATAGCCAAATCTCTGATGTTTTTACAAAATATATTGCCAGGTAGCAAAGTCTATATTTGATGTACATGTACAAGAATTTCAATGTTTTGTTGTAGGGGCGAACCTTGTGTTCGCCCAAATGGAAACACATATAAACGTTTTGAATCGTATAGGACAATGGCGAACACAAGGTTCGCCCCTACGCCAGTGTTATAAAAAAGTCGCCGAAAGGCCTAATTAAATGTTTAGGAATTTCAAAGTTTGTATCATAGCATACGAAACAACCCCCTGAATCCCCCTTTTCTAA
>SULG01000120.1 GCA_005524015.1 Candidatus Jettenia ecosi | reverse complement strand
TAACTACAAATATTTACAGAATCTCACCGGATTAAGATTTGGATTCAAAATACAAAAGTGATGGTTCCTGGCTATATATTTTTGTATTTTGGCCTTTGATATGTTATCCTTTAATTCAATAATATTCTCTGTCTTTTCAGCGACAAATTAAGGTAAAATTCAGCCATGATCTCTTTTCTTAATCCCCTTCTATTACTAGGTATTCTGGGCGCCAGCATACCTATCATCATCCATCTGATAAATAAGAAGAAGGCTATTTCACATAGATTTGCAGCCATTGATTTTCTCTTACAAACGAATAAGCGCATTTCCGTAAAGTTTAAACTTCGCCAACTGATCCTTTTAATCCTGCGGGCTTCCCTGATTATCTTTCTTGCTCTCGCCCTTGCTAAACCATTTCTTAAAACCTTTGGCGGTGGAGTCTCAGAAAAAAACGTTCCAACAAGCAATGTCATTATCGTGGATGACTCATACAGTATGCAGTATGTAAGCAATAGTGAATCATTTTTTGCCTCGGCTAAAACTGCTGCAAAGAAGATCATTGATAGTTTAACGAAAGATGACGATGTTGCTCTAATTACTTGCTCTGGTATAGAATCACAAGCCCTGCCGGAACTCGATTACGATAAAAACACTGTTTTAAATCTTGCAGAACAATTGCAAGTAACCTTTACAGCTACTCATATTACTCCTGCGCTGGATGCCGCAATGGAAATATTAACCAACGCAAAGGCATCTGTTAAAAGGATATTCCTGCTTACCGATATGACGAAGAATAGCTGGAATCTCGATTGGTTCAAGACCGGAAATGAACGGTTGCGGAACCATATATCGGGTATTCATATCGTAGACCTTTCCAAAGGTGGAATACTGAATAATGTAGCTATTACCCATATTGAGTCTGAGCTTGATATATCACAGAAAGATGGAAGAGGCTATATCAAAGTAACGGTGTCTAATTTTTCACCGGTAAGGGTAAAGAATCTCCTGGTGCGCGTATTCCTGGATCAAAAGAAAGTAACGCAGGGTTTTTTTAATATCGAGGGCAATGCATCAGAAACAAAGGAATTTTCCTTTACCCTGGAAAAAGGGAAAGATCATGAAGGTTGGGTTGAGATTCCTGATGATAATCTGAATATAGATAATAAACGATATTTTACCATACATGCAACACAGAAACTGGATGCCTTATTGGTTGATGGCGATCTAAGAACCAATATCTATGAAAGTGAAACATTCTATTTGGAGAAGGCATTAAATCCTGGTCGTGAACATATATCCTCTATTAGACCAACAATATGCTCTATTCACGAAGTGAACAACTTTCATTTTAGTGATTTTAACATAATCTTTTTATGCAATATTGAAACCTTGCCGTATGAAAAGATCCGAGAACTTGAGAAATTCGTAAAAGAAGGCGGATCCGCTATTTTTACGCTTGGAAGTAAGGTTGATCCTGATTATTACAATAATTCATTTGGCACATTATTGCCCCATCGGCTCCATACCACAAGAACCTTTTCCGGTGATAGTCCCCTATCGGAAGATCAGCCTCTTCACTTGAAAGTGAAAGAACCTGTACACCAGGCATTGCACATTCTCTCTGAAACTGATATGAGTACATTATCTTCTGCAAGATTTTATCGAATATTTTATGTCGATCCAACACTACAGGGAAGCGGCAAAACCATACTCTCCTTTTCTGACGATACCCCTGCAATTATTGAAAGACAAATAGAACGGGGAAAATGTATACTCTTTACATCGTCAATAGACAGGGATTGGACAGATATGCCGGTGAAGCCTTTCTTCCTTCCCCTCATACAACAGCTCTGCAGATACTTATCAGGAACCATTTCAGAGGAAACACAAAATGGGATTTTCGTAAAACAAAGTTGGCAATCCCCTTGTCCATATGATATCAATGCGATAGAAATAACCAATCCCGAAGGCACAAAAATTACCGTACAACCCCAACTTGCCAACAACGAAAAATCTTTTCACTATACCAGGACAGATATTCCTGGAATTTATACTCTTACTATAGATGGGAAGCCACTTTCCCAATTTCCCTCCTATTTTCCTGTGAATGTTACTACCACCGAGTCTCATCTGGATAAAATGGAGCAGAAAGATATTACAGCCCTTATGGGCGGTACCAACCTTACCATAACAACTTCTCCTATTGATGAAGGACGTGAAGTGCTTCTGGGTGAGGCTAAAAAAACTTTGTGGGGCGCCATTCTGTTCCTTGCCTTCTGTATCCTCGTCGTTGAAGCATTTGTTTCGAGAAAATGATGGATTTTGGCCGGAATGGAATTCAATGCAGACTTACTACATTGTTCAAAAGTAGGGATGCGGAGTGTCGGTTCCTACGTTTGTTTCTTTCTTAAGAATATCAGCATATTCTTATAGCAAGCCTTCTTTTCCTGTTAAGGAAAAGTAAAAGATATGGATAAAACTGTATTCCGATAATTACTTCTCTTTATGCAAAAGCCATACACTGAACCGATTGGAGTCCCTTAGCTGCAACAGACCAATTTTGGCCTTTATCTAAAGAGATAAACACAAAACCATCTGAGGTACCGAAGGATATACAGGAGTCTGATGCCGCCAGACAAAAAGTGTTAATGTTATCAGAGAACCATTCGGGCAGGCCTTGCCGGCATCGCTCGAAAGAAGCGCCTTCGCCCAGAGACTTGCGATAAATGGCAGCACGATTCGTTGTTGGGCCTGTGGAGGCGGTAACAAAAACTGTCCGGTCGACAACAGCAACAGCCCTGAGATAATTGCCGTGCAGCCCATCGGTAACAAATTGCCAGGACTCACCGCCATCGTCGCTGATACCAAGTCCAAGAGCTGAAGCTGCAAGCACAAGGCCTGAATCCGGGTCGAAGACGACCTGATGAACATCGGCATGTATATCGATGGTGGGCTGCCACGATTTTCCTCCGTCGGTAGAACGTAGTATCCCTCCAACATGCACATTCACGTAAATTGTGCCGGTAGGGTCTGCTGATATTGATCGCACATCGGGCGGCCCTCCCCATGGAGTATACCAATTCTGCCGTCCCTGTACTTCTTCAAAAGAGCGGACTATCTCAAAAGTTTTGCCCTTTAGTACAAAGAGATGGGCTTCTGAGGTTCCTATAAAAAGTCCATCCATAGTTACCAATAAACAGTTTGCTTTTGCAGAATCGATTGAGGCAATAGGTACCCATACGCCATTGATGCCTGATTGCCAGATCTCTCGATGGTTAATGATAGCCCACCAGCCAGGAGCATTACTCGCTAACGATTTTACCTCACGACCGGCAAATTGAATATACCGGTTCTCATGTACCTCATAGAGACCATTGTCTGTTCCGACTAAAATTCTCTGTTGCATATATCCTCCTTCCTCATCATACCTTAATTTGCAAAATAATATTACCTTAGTAGTCAAAAATTTCTTGGATTACATCCAAAGGATCGTTAAAATTAAGAACCTTACATCCTATTCTTAAACATTGTAAGCCCTCTAAATCTCTTTAGCAAAGAGAAAGATTTTTTGGGCTATCTGATATGATGTTTTTCGAAGAACTGAGTGGTTGGATATTGTGAATATTTATAGAGCTCTATTATGGTAAATTCTCCTACTTTTATTAATAAGGATCAGCAATACAAGACTGTCTTTTTTGAGACCTTTGGATGTCAGATGAATAAGCTCGATGCGGAGCTTTCGTTAGGTCTGTTACAGGAAGAGGGTTATAGAATTGTCGATAAAGTAAACGAAGCCGACGTTATTTTGTTCAATACCTGTAGTGTACGTCAGCATGCAGAAGATAAGGTATATTCACATCTGGGAGCTCTCAAAACACTGAAGAAAAGGCATCCCGATGTTATCGTGGGCGTCCTTGGGTGTATGGCACAAAAAGATGGCGAGGCTATATTTAAGCGCATGCCACATGTAGATCTGGTTTGTGGGACGCGGATGTTTTCACGGTTGCCCGAATTGATTTTGAAGATCAGAAGTCATGGATCACATGTCCTTGCTATAGACGAAGACCATATTGTCAACGTGAAGAGGGCGGTAACCTATCGGCCAAATATTTATCAGGCATTCGTTACCGTTATGCGGGGTTGTGATAACTTTTGCTCCTATTGTATCGTACCTTATGTACGCGGTCGAGAGGTTAGTCGAACAATCGCCGACATAAAAGAAGAAGTGCAGGCGCTTATCGCAAATGGTTGCAAGGAGATTACTCTTCTTGGACAGAATATAAACTCGTATGGAAAAGGTTTACAAGGAACTATTACTCTTGGAGATTTGCTGTCTGAACTAAACGACATGGACGGGCTTGATAGAATCAAGTTTGTAACCTCTCACCCGGCAGATATGTCACGAGATATTATCCGTACTATAAGCCGCTTAGAAAAGGTTTGTGAACATCTGCATATGCCTGCCCAGTCAGGTTCAGATCAAATTCTCAAAAGAATGCGCCGTGGATATACTTCAGCATATTATCGGGAATTGATTCAATTTGCAAAAGAACTTATTCCTCGTCTTACTGTGGCCAGTGATTTTATAGTAGGATTTCCGGGTGAGACGGAAAAAGATTTCCAGGAAACCATAAAGCTAATGGAGGATATGCATTTCCAGAACTGTTTTATATTCAAATACTCACCTCGTACCGGAACGAAGGCAGCGGAGCTTGAAGATGACGTACCGGATGAGATCAAAAGGGCAAGAAATATAAGATTACTGGAATTGCAAAAATGTATCAGCCTGAAAGAGAATACAAAGATGATTGGCAAGCGCGTACAGGTGCTTGTTGAAGGCGCTAGTAAGTCAGATGCTAACAGGCTATCAGGCCGGACAAAACAAAACCATATCGTTGTTTTCAACAGTTCTCTGGATCTTGTAGGAAAATTGGTGAATGTGATGATACATGAGGTAACAGACCTTACCTTCTATGGTGTACTGGAGGATCTGCCTTAAACATATTTGCAGGAAAGATATATGATAATTTCTTTTTTACATTTTATGAGACCACAGAGATACAGGAAAACTTAATCTCTCTGTATCTTAGCGGTTAAAATATTTTAAAAGCCATATTGTATTATATTTATTTCTCTATATGTTCTTTCTTTACGCCAGTTCTTCGTCCATTACGGTTACCGAGAGCCATGCCAGCAATAAAACAAAGAAATCCCAGGGCATAAGAATCACTGTGTGGTTTCCCGGATGGCTGTATTTCCCCTCCGTAGCTTTTTCCACGTTCCTGAGCAGCATAAGCTGGACGTGGAATTTCTCTCCGGCCTGTAGGCCTTGTCTTAACGTCTTTTGTGCGAGGTATTCCCTGCTCGGAGCGCATCTCATCTGTTATGGGTATGGCATGTTCTGCAGGTACAACACGTGATCCGTATTTATTGGCATAAACCTGGGCAAACTCTGCCCCTAAGAGCAGGATCATGGCAGCGTAGTAATTCCAGAGCAATATAATGATGAGCGATCCGGCGGCGCCATAAGCCGATGTGGTACTGCTACGCCCAAGGTATAAACCAATAAAATATTTACCGATAATAAATAGCACGGTAGTCATTACAGCGCCGATCCAAACATCATTCCAGGCAATCTTGACGTCGGGCAAAAGTTTAAAGATCATTGCGAATAATAGGGTAATAACGGCAAATGAGACGACAAGGTTGAGAATTTGGAGGATATAATCGAGCCCAGGCAATATGCCAACCAGGTAGTTGCCAAACGACTCCAACCCTGCTGTCAGAATAAGCGATACTAGGAGTAAGAAGCCGGTTCCCAGTACCAGGGTAAGAGAGAGAAACCGCTCACGCACCATGCTCATAATATCACGCCCGGGTTTTGGAACAACCTCCCAAATGGTATTCAACGCATCCTGAAGCTGGGCAAATAATCTACCTGCGCCAAACATTAATGCTGCAACACCAAGAACGGTTGCAATAAGGCCTGATTTCGGTTTGCTGGTGGCTTCGATCATTGACTGCATGACTTTTGCACCACTTTCGCCGACGAGGCCTTGCATTTGTTCGACAATTTTACCCTGAGCTGCCTCTTTTCCAAACACAAAACCAATAATAGCTATGGCAATAATTAACAACGGCGCAAGAGAGAAAACAGCATAGTACGCCATTGCCGCTGCTAAGCGCGATGCTTTATCTTCACTAAACTCGGAGAATATGGTTTTGATAAATCCAATTACCGATTTAAATTTTGCGAACCTCATAGCTTCGCTCCTTTCTTTTCACAAAGAGATGATTGGGACAGAATTAATATGTTCGTCTTGTGCTGCAGGAACCAGTATACAGTAATCCCCTCCCTTCATAAGAGGGAGCATGCTCGTTTGTTATCATTATCATATTATTAGTATAGTTTAGTATTTTAAGTCAATTAAAAATTCAAAATGTTCTAAAATTTATACATGTTGCTTTTGCTTACCGATTGATTTTTTTACGATGCGATCTTCTGCTTATTCTCATAATATTTTTAAAATATTTTTTACTTTTAGGTAATTCAGATGTTACAGTAGATAATAAAAATTGTATCACGATTTGATATCTTTGCTGAGGATATCTCTTAATCCTGATACTATGAAAAGTTTCTCCATAAAATATGAGGAGGTTAGGCAATGCCTGTTACGGTTTGGTGGATATGGATGGTTTTCGCAGCTATCTTTATTATTAGTGAGATATTTACCGCAGGATTTTTTCTCTTATGGTTTGGCATAGGGGCTGTGGTAGCAGGTATCCTTGCGGTTCTCGGCATGAGTGCTGGCTGGCAGTGGGGAGTTTTTATAGGCATTTCGGCAGTACTTTTTATTACCTCACGAAGATTTGCGGAACGATTTACCATACAGCAGCCTTCAGGAGTTGGCGCTGACCGGTTTCTTGGTGAAAAAGGTATAGTATTGGAAGAAATTGATGCGATAAAAAATACCGGTATTGTCAGGATAAGAAACGAGCATTGGAGATCGGATAGCTATACAAATGAAACTATTCCGGTAGGGAAAAGGGTTGAAGTAGTAAAGGTAGTAGGAACACATCTTGTAGTTAAAATTTTATCAGAGGAAGAATGAGATGATAATACCAAATGAGATACTATTATTTATTATTGCAGCGATTGTAATATTTGTAATTGCAGCGACAGGAATAAAGACCGTCAGGCCTTGGCAAAGAGGATTGATAGAGAGAATGGGGAAGTATCAACGCACAGTGAATAGCGGGCTTACCGTTATCGTTCCTTTTTTGGAGAGAATGATAAAGGTTGATCTGCGTGAGCAAGTAGTCGATGTTCCCCCGCAGGGTGTTATTACAAAAGATAACGTTGTCGTTGAGGTAGATGCGGTAATTTATTATATGGTAACTGATCCGGTACAGGTTACCTATAACGTTGCCAATTATTACATGGCAATAACGAAACTTGCACAAACGAATTTGAGGAATCTCATTGGTGACTTAGCTTTAGACGAATCGCTTACTTCACGAGAAATAATAAACACAAAATTACGCGAGATCCTGGATGCGGCCACTGATAAATGGGGTACAAAAGTCACCCGGGTTGAACTCCAGAGAATAGAGCCGCCGAAAGATGTTACCGAGGCAATGCATCGACAAATGAAAGCAGAGCGGGAAAGACGGGCAACGATCCTCGAGGCTGAAGGACAAAAGAAATCTGCAATCCTTAAGGCCGAAGGACAGGCAGAAGCGATAATGAAAGTTGCCGATGCTGATAAATATCAGAAATTAACAGTGGCAAAGGGTGAAGCAGAGGCAATTCAGACCGTTTTCAATGCTATTCACAATGGCAGGCCGACAAATGACTTGATTGCGATAAAGTATCTCGAATCCCTTGAAAAGATTGCCGATGGCAAAGCATCCAAAGTATTTTTACCTTATGAGGCCATGGGGATTCTGGGAAGCATCGCTGGAATCAGTGAGCTTTTAAAGGAAAAACAATCTCCAGAAAAGGATGAAGAAAAATAAATACCAATGTATAGTCAAAAAATCTATTTTTCAAAAAGTTTTTGTAGAATCCCTTGATTTTAAGCCAGACTCCGGCACTTACATTTCTAACATCATAGGTATTTGACTATAATGTACATTTGGTTTCCTTCAGGTTCTTACAACCACTTTTTCTTCTTGAAGTAAATTAGCATAGAGACGCCCACGGCAACCATTACGAGCAAGATGCTAGGATAGCCCCAGCGCCACTCAAGTTCTGGCATGTATTTAAAATTCATTCCATAGATTCCAGCAATAAAAGTGAGCGGCATAAATACCGTTGCAATCATTGTTAGTACTTTCATCACGGCATTCAGTCTGTTATTGATACTCGAAAGATAAATTTCAAGCATCCCGGAAACCATATCACGGAAAGTCTCCAAGGTATCAACTGCTTGGATTGTATGATCATAAACATCTTTAAGATATATCGTAGAAGAGTCTTTAATGAGTGGGGATTCTCCTCTTTCTAATTCACTGATTACTTCCCTGAGAGGCCAAATAGACCTGCGTAACAATACCATATCTCCTTTCAGCTTGTATAGTGTACGTAAAATTTTAGGCGCCGGATGATCGACGAGCTCTTCTTCTAACAATTCTATCCTTTCTGCCAGTATTTCCAGGACGATAAAATAGTTATCAACGATCGCATCTAATAGGGAATAAGCAAGATAATCAGCCCCCATTTTTCTTATACGGCTTTTATTCCCTCTTATTCGATCCCTTACCGGATTAAAAGCATCTCCTTCTTTCTCCTGAAAGGAAATAACAAAGTTTGATCCTAGTACCAGACTTACTTGTTCCGCAACTATCTCATTTATAGTTTTATTATTATAGTAGAACATTTTAAGTACAATATAGATGTATTCGCCGAAATCTTCCATCTTTGGGCGTTGATCTGTATTCAGAATATCCTCCATAATCAGGGGATGAATTCCAAAATAATTACCAATTTTTTCCAGCACCTCAACCTGATGTATACCATCTATATTTATCCATGCTACGGTAAGTTTATTTTTATCATTGAAAGGGAAACATTCTTCAATTGTTTTTACTTCTTTTTCCAGAAAGTGAGTATCATCATAATCCATGATGGTAATCTTCGTTTTTTCTGCCTTCCGTTCCCCGACATGGATGAGGACGCCGGGAGGGAGACCAGCTTTTTTTGACCTTTTTTTAACCAGTTTTGCCATAGTGAATTTTTTCTATTTGATGACCAAAATAGTCTGGATAAATCATTATTTATCATCTTTTATGAAGATGCTAAAAAGATAAGATTCAGATTACCCCAAAGATCTTTCACTTGTCAAGGAATATTGGGATAAAGAGACAAATTAATTGCCTGGTGGAAAAGCGAACTTCAGAAATTTGTTACTAAGTATTACTCTATAGAATCTTAAATAAAAGTTCAGGAGATAGGTGATAAAAATATTTTTCTTTTCCTTGACTATTAAAAAATTCAATATATAATTAATCGCTTTTCCGGGTGTTTAGAAGATCGACTACTAGAGAGAAGTTTAAGGAGTTATAGCTTGCTAGGTGTTTTTTTGATCTTCTGTAATACCCTTATAGATATAAAAAATATTTTTATTCTCTTGATTTTTAAAAAATTCAATATATAATATCCTGTTTTGCTGACTTATAAAAAAGTTATTGCTAAACCTTGAATATTAGAAAATTTGTTGTATAATGGTACGGGTTTGTAAGCG
>SULG01000119.1 GCA_005524015.1 Candidatus Jettenia ecosi | reverse complement strand
AAAATTGTGTAAGGTTGGGTTTTAATTTGTCAAGTCTGAAAAATAGAGTTACTACAATATCAGGAAACAAGACCCCCACTCCTTCCCGAGACAGATGTTTGTCAACGAAAAAGATTTGATCACGTTAGCGCCCATCGGCACTGTATTTACTAAATGCTATGCCTGAAGGTAAGTACAGTCAAATTGTGGAATGAGCCAAAAACTACTTGCTTTTGTTCTGGGAAGGAGTATAATTCCCCAGAACACACCACGAGGTAAATATATGACTCTCAAACTCAAAGAATCACTACTTTCTGTAATAGAGCAAGTTTCGTATTTGGGAGGCCTCTTTCCTGAAGCGTCCATAAGCGATGGCGCGACTCTTTATGGCGCACCAGATACGCTAGGCTCTCTTAGTGAATTGGCTGATGAAAGAGCGGTACTCTTGGCTCTAAAAAAGGTTGAATGGTCATTTCAAAATGACAAGACCTCATATTTATCACACGATATACACCCTTATCCCGCTAAATTTATTCCTCAGATACCGCGAAATTTAATAACTCGCTTGTCACTTAGAGGTGAGGTTGTGTGGGACCCATTTGGCGGAAGCGGTACAACTGCGTTAGAAACAATATTGCTTGGACGACGGGCTATTAGCAGTGATGTGAACCCACTGTCTGAAATTATCGGTCGGGCAAAGACTCTAACAATGACTAAGGAAGAGGAAGATAACGTAGAAAACCTAATTGCAGAACTAGCCATTCTTTCTAATGACCCAATAAGTATACGAGAGACACTGAATAGACATCGAATGTCATTTTCTGTATATGTTCCGTTGATTCCAAATATCGAGAAGTGGTTTCATCGCAACGCAATAGAAGAGCTTGCCTATTTGAGATGGCGAATTGAAAGTTTAGATTGTAAAAAAACTAAGACTTTAGCCAAAGCTAGTTTTTCCAAATCCATTCTCAAGGCTTCATTTCAGGATGAAGAAACGCGATATGCAAGGCGCTCGCGTGAAGTTGAGGAAGGCGAGGTAATAAGCCTTTTTGCTGGCAATTTGGCTTCGGCACTTAAGAAGGTTCGTAGTCTATCGTCTTTGTTGCAATTTCGAGAGGCCAACTTTAAGACTTTAGATTTGAGAGAGGGGATAGTAGGGCTTGCGGATAACGCCATTGCTCAAAACTCTATTGACTTGATAGTTGCTTCTCCTCCTTACCCTAACTGTAATGACTATCATCTGTATCATCGGTTTCGCCTTTTCTGGCTCGGTTATGACCCAAGGGATTTTGGCAAGCGAGAAATAGGTTCTCATCTCCGCCATCAGAGAGAAACAACGGCTTTTAGTTCATACTTAGATGAAATGACGTTAGCTCTCAAAAATATGAAGCAAGCTCTTCGTCCAGGACGATATGCCGCACTGGTTCTAGGCGACGCGGTTTTCCACGGAGAAATTTATGAGACTGCTTCAGATGTCGCTAAACTTGCTGAGAAAATAGGCTTTGAGTATGTAGGCACGGTTCAGCGAACTGTTCATAAGACCAAACGGTCTTTTGTAGCTCCGGGGAGGCGGGCAAGATCCGAGGATTTGCTTATTCTGCGAAAGCCTGTTGAACAAACCAAAATATCTTTACTTAGCCCACCGTATAAGCTCTGGCAGTATGAGATCCTGCTCAGAAAAAAGGAAATCGAGACATTGCTCGATTGTCGTTTGTGCGATGACAAATCGGGGAACTTCACTGCCTGCCTGAGTGCTTTATCAATTGACAAGATTCGGCGGTTGACATTTACTCATGGCTTTTACTCACCTGATTTACATCGTGATTCCACTTGGCAAGCCGTTCTTGAAAATGGAGATGCTTTCATCACAAAATCGCGGCGAAAAGATCCTCGCTATGTTACGCATGGTATACATGAATACAAAGGCAAGTTTTACCCCCAACTTGCAAAAAGCCTTTTTAATCTGGCTGGGTTGCAACATGAGCAAACGGTTCTAGACCCGTTTTGTGGAAGCGGAACTGTTTTGCTGGAAAGTTATCTTAATGGTTTAAAGTGCGTTGGGTTTGATATGAACCCGTTGGCAGTGAAAATTAGCAGGGCAAAACTTTCAATTCTTGAAGTAGACCCTTACCTTCGTGATAGGCTCTTGGCAAAGTTTCAAGAGCGATTAGATTATATGGAAAGCGATATCAAATGGATATCGGCATTCTCAAATAATCTTCACGATGAAATACTTTCATGGTTTCCCAAGTTGGTGATTGGCAAGTTGGGGTGGTTGCTAAAAGAAATCTCGTATATTCCTGATGCGCGGGTACGCGAATTTTTGGAAGTTGTCGTAAGTAGCGTTGTGCGTCAGGTCTCGCAACAAGACCCTAGAGACTTGCGTATTCGCAGACGTGCAGAACCAATAAAGGATGCTCCGGTACGCGAGCTTTTTGAGGAACGGCTTAAGGAACAACGCAAAAGATTGCATCATTTCGCTGAAAGGTGTAATCGCTCTCCATATAGATTCAACAAGTCAGTAGCTATGCTTGGCGACAGTCGAGAGATTGCTAATTTCAAGCGGGGCGGTTTGCTTCCGTCGTCTGTAGACGCTGTAGTGACAAGTCCACCATACGCAACAGCTCTTCCCTACATTGACACAGACCGCTTAAGCATTCTTCTGTTTTTTGGGTTTGAGTCCAATAAACGAAGCGTCTTAGAGGAAAGTATTACCGGTAGCCGAGAAATCAAGAAAAAAGCCAAGAGTGAGATTGACGAAAAAATCGATTCGGAGGATTGGGGTGTTATCGCTTCGCCCACTGCTCGAAAATTGGTAACTGAAATTCGACGACGCAACCTGAATTCTGATGGTGGCTTTCGTAAGCAAAATATGGCGGCTTTACTGTATCGCTATTTCTTGGATATGTCAGTTGTCATAGCAAATCTTAATGCAGTGATGCAGCCAGACGCTTCGGCGTTTTTTGTTATCGGAGATACGAGAACTGAGGCTGGTGATAAAGTAATTGCCATCAAGAGCGGCCAAGTTCTGGCAGAAACCGGCGAGATACTCGGGTGGGATTTGGTGGACACTATTCCTATTACCGTTACGACTGAAGACCGTCCTCATAGTAAGAACAGCATAACTGAGAACGATATTGTTTGGTTCAAGAAAAAAGCTACTTAGAGCCAGCCCATCTTTCGCGGTTTGTCGGCTCCTCCTGAAGGAAGAGTTTGATTACAAACACTTGAGTAGTCGTTGAATAGGTCGCTTCCAGGATAGTAAACTTCCATGTCGTAATCGTAATTGGCTTGCTCTTCAGGCCTTGACATGACTAATACAGAGTAACGTGGTATTTCCCGTGCTAATTCTGGATTTACAGTTATCCGAATTTCGGACTTTGCTTCATAATAAACCATATTCAGATGGAATAATGGCCTCTCCAAGTTGGGTAAAGAATTTCCGTTCTTGTCATAGACCGTGATATTAACAATCGGGTCAGGAATGTGTTGAGGATATGATTTGTTAGACGATTTCTTGGGAACTGTTTGGCCAGCAAATGGAAATTCAAAGAAATCAGGATTTTGATTTATAGCATTCTTGCTCAAGAAGATTTCGCCGTTGTGATGCGGGATTATCTGAATAACTAATGTCCCACTTGGGAAAACTGTAACAACTGGTGGAATCTTTGTCTTTGGTCCTTTTGTCTTGGCTTTAGCTTTGGCAGGTTTGCCTGCTGACTCTGTCAAGATTTCTTTGGGTAAACTGCTGGGTGGTTTCACTTTAAAGCTCGCCGCAGATGGCTTATTAGTGTGCCTTGTGAGTAAAGGTGGTGAAGTATGCCTGGTGGAATGCTTTTCATCAAGGAGCAGTCCATCACGAAGGTAATCATCAAAAACAGATTGGGTAAGCAGTTCTGTTGCTGGACATTTATCAGGAAGCAATGAAGTCCAGCATTCTAAGAGGTCTTGGAAAGTTTTCTCGTCAGATGCAATGGAACGGTCAAACTCAATTTTGACACCACCCTCGAAGTTGGTTTCAGTTCCACCGACTGTTAGATTGTGTGACCCATAAAATCCAATTGCCAGAGTATCCCCATAGAAAATGTATAGTTTGGGGTGGAATGTGGACTGCCTCGATGAAGCAACACGATTTATATATGCCCTGTTAAATTCTGTCAGCGCAAACTGTAACGCTTGTTGGCTAGTTCCAAGATGGTCAATCCCAAATATGCCTTCAACTGTTTTTCCCGACTTCTTCCATTTACGAAGTGGGATAGTTAGACGGGCTAAGGGTCCAACTTTTGCAAAACCTACAGCAAGTTTGAATTGAGAATAGTGATGCGATTGTAAACAGCCAGCCAATTCATGCAGTAATCTCTGTTTACCTGTTGGCTGGTCAATTGGTCGTAAGAACGAGATTTTGGGCATAAGTTCTCAGCATTCAAAGATTAC
Organism: Candidatus Jettenia ecosi; assembly: GCA_005524015.1. Taxonomy (GTDB): domain Bacteria; phylum Planctomycetota; class Brocadiia; order Brocadiales; family Brocadiaceae; genus Jettenia; species Jettenia ecosi. Next base: position 5,393 of record SULG01000119.1, on the reverse strand, counting down.
AGAAAATTATTGTACTTGCATCCTAAAGTTGCCACAACTCATACAAAGTTTGAAGGGAGCACTCAACGTAGATTATACCGCTTATTTGCGGTGATAAATTACAGATATGATTGATTCCCGTGTCGTAAATGTAGATAATTCGATTTGTTTTGTCAATGATATTTTAATATTGAAATGCAAAATACGGAAGGTGAGTTACCCAATAAAATTGAGGGTAGGTCAAGCAGGTTGGGTTGAACGGGAGTGAAACCCGACACAAACTGTTTACGGTATTCACTGAACTGTTGGGTTTCGTGCCTCAACCCAACCTACCGAACTGCGATTACATTTCACTTATCAAAACCAATCCACAATCAGGACATTCTTTCGTGTCGGGACTTACACAATAACCACAAGCGGGGCATTTCCCCTGTGTTTCCCATTCCTGGGAAGTTTTGATTTCAGGATACTTTTGTGTATGGTATTCCTCAATGCAATCGTGTGCGGTGTGCGCATCTGTTTTTGGGCAATTATGGGGACACCATACTTAATTATGGAGATTCACATTTTTCTTTTGAGGTCCCTTCGTGCCAGGTTTATGCCTGTGTAGTATTCGCCCAAGAACATTTTCAAGCCGGGCTATAAAACTGTCAGTACCAAGTGGTCTTCCGGTTCTCTCATGACATCGAAACTCCTCGGCTTCCTCATCCGATAGACCTCTGGAAAGAAAATCACTCCACTCGCCAAACATTTCAAGCAACGGGGCTACATGCACAAGCCGATCATTTCATCCAGCAATGTGTGCAGATGCACTGCTCCATCGGTACTCCGGTGGTCTCTTAACAAACTTCGACCTGACGGGATTCAGTTCCACAATGTAAAACCACTTTATTGATCAATGTGTCATCCATGTAAAAAGAGTTACAGATGTTTCATTTTTCATTTTTGACATTTGAAATATAGTAAACCGTAGGAACAATAAATATATTTAAGAGGGTAGAACTGAGTAATCCTCCTAATATCACTATTGCCATTGGGCTTTGTATTTCATTTCCAGGCAAGTCACCTGTTATTATTAAGGGAATCAATGCCAGGTACGTAGTTAAGGCAGTCATTAAAATCGGGTTTAGTCTGTCTAAAGAGCCTTTCATAACAGTTTCATACAAAGCAACACCTTGACTTTGCAATGCCTGATAGTGCGAAACCAATAAGATCCCATTACGTGTTGCTATTCCAAACAGTGAAATAAATCCAATGATCGAGGGAATACTTATGATTCCTCCGGTAAACCAAATGCTTAAGACGCCACCTATCAGCGCCAAAGGTAAATTGAGAAAAACAATTCCTGCAAGCTTGATATTTTTAAATTCCTGATAAAGCAAAAGGAATATGATGAATAAAGACATGAAAGAGGTGAAGAATAATATCTTCGATGCCTTAGCTTCACTTTCAAATTGCCCTCCGTATTGAATGTGGTAGTTTTCCGGCAACTGAATAGTATCATGTATTTTTTCTTTGATTTGGTTTACTACGCTTTTTAAATCACACCCGGCTATATTGGCCGAAACCACTATTTTTCGCTGTATATTCTCCCGGTTAATGGTGCTGGGACCTGTTGTTGAAACAATATCAGCTACATAATGCAAAGGGATTTTGAATTTTAAATTTTGAATTTTGGATTGTTGGTCTGGATTGATATTGGTATCAATTAAAATGTTACGGATATTTTCTATTTTGCCCCTGTTCTCATCATTAAATCGTAATACCAGATTAAAACTTTTGTTGCTTTCAAAAACCTGAGATACTTTTTCGCCCGCAAAGGCGACATCAATAAATTCGGTAAATTGACCTATTGAAATACCATATTTGGCCAGCATATGCCGTTTTGCTTTTATTTGTACCTGAGGAATTTCAATTTGCTGCTCTACGCTAATATCCACAAGCCCTTCTATGCCTTCAATGTTGCGTTGTATTTGATTGGCAAGAGAAAACATTTTCGATAAGTCTGTCCCGAAAATCTTAATGGCAATGTTGGCCCTTGTGCCTGAAAGCATATGGTCAATACGGTGTCCTATGGGCTGCCCGATGGTGATGTTCGCTTCAGGAACTGCGCTTAATTTTTCCCGAACGTCCTTCATGAATTCTTCCTTGCTTCTTCCTGCCAAAACAAAAGGCGCATCAATTTCAGCGGCATTTACACCTTGCGCATGCTCATCTAATTCTGCCCTTCCTGTTCTGCGTGAAGTAATTGAGATTTCGGGCACTGACAACAGGATATTTTCAATCCTGTTTCCAATTTTATTTGATTCTTCGAGTGATATGCCCGGCATACTGACAGCACTTATCGTTAAGGTGCCTTCGTTAAATTCGGGCAAGAAACTCCGTCCCAAACCAAACATGAGAAAAATCGCCACAATGAACAACACGAGGGATATCCCAAGTACTGTTTTTTTCATGTTCATTACTCTTTTCAATGCGGAATTATAATATCGGTGAAGCCATCTTTCCGTCCAGCTACCTTTTGCTTGTTTTAAAAGCATTTTGTCGTTGGTAAGCATAAAACTGCAAAGTACAGGGGTAAGTGTTACCGCAACAAGGAGAGATGCAAACAGAGAAACGATAAAGGAGATACCCAGGGGCTGCAACATTCTCCCCTCCATCCCACCAAGAAAAAACAAGGGGATAAAAGCAACGATGATGATAAGGGTCGCATTAAGGATTGAAGACCGCACCTCTGTTGAAGCGCCGTAAACGATAACAAGTGTGCTTTTTCGACTTTCAATACTTTTTTGTGCATTTTCCTTCAGGCGCTTAAAAACATTTTCCACATCAATAATGGCATCATCTACCACCTCGCCAATAGCTATTGCCATCCCGCCGAGAGACATGGTATTGATGGTTAACCCCAAAAATTTAAGGGTGATAATGGAAATGATTAGTGAAAGGGGCATAGCAATAAGGGAAATAATGGTGGTTCGGAAGTTCATTAAGAACAGGAACATAGTTATAGTGACAAAGAGAGAACCTTCTATGAGTGCTTTTTTGATATTGCTTATAGAGGTCTGAATAAAATCTGCCTGACGGAATATTTTGGTGTTGATTTTGATGTCAGAAGGCAAGGTTTTGGCAATCTCTGTAATAGCATTATCAGTTTTTTCTGTAAGTTCCAGGGTATTAATGCCTGGCTGTTTTGCTATGGTCATAATAATTGCCGGACTTGCTTTTAATGAACCATCACCGATTTTAGGGATTGCTCCGCCTATTTTGACCTCTGCGACATCATCTATTTTTATCGGGACATCATTGACAACCTTAATTACGGCATTGCCTATTTCTTCCACGTTGTTTGTTCTTCCAACACCTCTTATAATGTATTCATTACCAAATTCGTTCATGAAACCGCCTGAAGCATTCAGATTGCTTTCCTTGCTTGCTTTCAGCAATTCGTTTAAAGAGATGTTGTAATGTTTCATTTTTTGGGGAGACGCAAGTATTTGGTATTGCTTGTATTCTCCGCCAATTACCATGACCTGTGATACTCCTCCTGTCGCTAATAACCTTGGCCGGATATTCCAGTCAGCAATGGTTCTTAAATCCATTGGGGACGTGCTATCCGATGATAAACCAATAAGCATAATTTCCCCCATGATGGACGATTGAGGCGCAAGTGTAGGATTTCCAACTCCCAGTGGTAGCTTTTCAGCAATGGTTGTGAGTTTTTCGCTGACTATTTGCCGTGCCTTAAAAATATCCGTTCCCCACTCAAATTCTATCCAAACAATGGATATTCCTGCGGCAGATGATGATCTTACCCGCCGCACATTGGTGGCGCCATTGACTGCCGTTTCAATCTGAAAGGTTACTAATTTTTCGACTTCTTCCGGAGCCATTCCATGCGCTTCGGTTAACACTACTACCGTTGGGGCAGTAAGATCAGGAAACACATCGACTTCCATTTTGGAGGCTGTGTAAATGCCCGCTATCAAAAGCAACGCTGATGCCGCTATAATTATTAAGCGATTATTTAAGGAGTATTCTATAATTTTATTTAACATGGTAGAAATTTTAGTAGAAATTTTAAATTTTGGATTTTAAATTTTGAATTATTGGTTTTTCATTTAACATTTAACATTTCTCTTGAGAAGTTTTAACAATTGCAGTAAGAATGTTGATGAGTTGTTCTATATCATTGAGATGGGTATTGAAATCAATATTTACAAGGTTGCTTTTGTCAAGTAATCTTATCCAGTACCTTGTTTCTCTCGCTTCTTTGGATGCAATAGACATTTTGCAATAAAATCCTTTTTAGACACAGCGGCAGTTGCTTCCTCAACGTTAGCTCCAATGCTCGTTCCACTTCGGAGTAGCTGTTTTGAAAGCACAAATTCCTTTTCAGTAATTAATTGTTTGTATAGCTCGATGATTTGTAAGGCGAATTAAATGATTTATCAAGAATTATATTTTCCTTTTTCATTTTTATAAGTTCTCCTTTATCATCTAAAATTTAACATTCATAATTCAAAATTTCTTCAGTGTTCGTGCCCATGAGCAGGCATTTTACCTGACATTGTTGCTAATTTTATTTGGTAGGCTCCTTTCGTGACAACTCTTTCGCCTTCCTTTATACCTGCTAATATCTGTACATTCATACCATCATTGACTCCGATTTTTAATTCACGCTTTTGGAATCCTTCGCCTGATGTTTGCACATAGGCAAAGTAATTTTCCTGTTCCTCTATGAGCGCCGAATAAGGGATTACTAAGGCATCCCTCATTACATTGGTTTTGAGAAGCACCTCTACGAATAAACCGGGAATGATTTCACCATTATTGTCAATCTCGAAGTTTACTGGAATATAATAAGCGTTGTTGTCGGCACTTTTCCCATATGAAATGAGCTTGCCATTTAAGCTGTTAGTACTGTATATTTTACTGTCATGAGCAGTTATGAAATTCGCTGATGAAATACTCTTGAGTTTTGAGAAATACTTTTGAGGTAATTCGGCTTTTAAAATGAGTTTGCGGTTTTGGGAAACGATGGCGATGGGTTGCCCGATTTCAACATGCTCTCCTTCGCTTATCATCACATTTTTTATATAACCTTGTATTGGAGACATGATTTTGTGTCCACCAGCAGTATAGTTTGTTTCAATCATGTTAAAAGTGGTTTGAGCATTTTTGTATCGGAGTTGTGTTTCTTGAAAAGATTTTTGAGAAATGATATTGTCTTTCACCAATTTCTTGGCTCTTTCAAAATCTATTTTGCTTTTTCCATAGTTATTTTTTGCTTCTTTGTATTTCGTGTCTACATTACCTTCTGTTAAACCGGCTCCTGAAATGATACATAATGTTTCGCTTGCATTTACCGCAGAACCAATCAGTTTTTTATTGTTTCCGAATGTTATAATACCCTT
>SULG01000118.1 GCA_005524015.1 Candidatus Jettenia ecosi | reverse complement strand
ACCATGTCATCCTCAGGGGGACTCAGAAGCACAGGAAGAGTTTAAAAAAAACTACCGGAGATTGTAGCAGTCGCCGCGGAAACCTTTGAGCAGGGAGACGAGAGACCTCTGAAAGTGTTTTTTCAAGATGAGGCACGTTTTGGCCGTATGAGCAATCCAGTGCACTGCTGGGTGGCCGGCAGGCATCCGCCCTCTTGTGTCCATGCAAAGAGTCAGAGACTATACTTACGTTTATAGCGCTGTGTGTCCAGAGGATGGCGAGTCTTTTTCGCTGATATTGCCTTATGCAAATACGGAAAAGATGACTCTTTATTTGAGAGAGTTTTCTCGCTCCTGCAAAGACTATCGTGTGGTAATGATTATGGATGGAGCATCGTGGCACAAAGCCAAAGGCATTGAGACATTCGAAAATATCCGAACCGTAATTCAACCTTCCTATAGTCCCTGAACTCAATCCTGCGGAGCATCTATGGGAGCACATTCGTGAGAACTATTTGCGAAACAGGTTGTGGTCTTCGATGAAGGAGTTGGAAAAGGCATTAATGAATGCCCTGAGTGCTATCAGTTGCAACAAAGAAATCATTCAACCATTGGTTGGATTCCACTGGACTATATTTTAGCGTATGATGGCGATTTGGTATAAGTAGCTTGTAAGTAGCTTGTTCCCAAACTCTGTTTGGGAACACAATTACCGAGAAACTCTGTTTCGAGAGTCCAGAGTTCTGAAAAATCATACGATCAGTTACTTCTCGAACATGCGTGTTCCCAAACTATATCCTCATGTAAATGGGGAAGAGTTTGGGAACAAAATGGATAGCGCTTATAGTATCCAATAGATGAAACCGAACAAAATGTGGTGCATGAGTCTTTGGTTGTATGCTGGTATAAGGGAACGTTACGGAATCTCTAAGCATGTTATTGCTAGTGTTTTTCCCGAAGCAATCTCTTCTGAAACTTGTAAAGGATTGCTTCGGGAAAGACCCTCGCAATAACTGGCGGGGTAATCTTTCCTCTGTTGAGGATATGTTCGGTTTCATTATTGAAGTACTATAGCTTGATGCATATACCCCTAAATCCCCTCCCGAGAGGGGTCTTTTTGATTCCCCTCCGGGCAGTGTTAGCCTGATGCATAGGGGCTAAAGCCTTGCCCTACATTGTTTTTAACCCTACGGGCAGGATAAGGGCTACTTTGGTAAATTCTCCCTCGATACTGTCAATAACAATCTTACCGCCGTGATTCTTGATTATTTTATGACTGATGCTTAATCCCAATCCGGTTCCTTCTCCATGAGGTTTTGTAGTAAAAAAGGGCTTCATTGTATTATCTCTTATCTTTGCAGGTATACCGATACCGTGATCATAAAACGTAATTTTTACAAAGGGATGATTCTGTATCGTTATTCTTTCGCCTAAAATCTCAAGGATTTTATTCTCATGCGTTTCCGGATATTTCAGGTTCAGGGCATACCGTGCATTACTGATAAGATTCAAAAATACCTGTTGAATCTGCTGTGGGTGCGCAAGTACTTCTGGCAAATCCCGGGGAATATCCAGCGTTACCCTGATACCGTCTTTTCGCAATTGCGCTTCTGTGAGAAAAAGGGTATCAGACAGTACTTCATGAATATGGGCATTTCGTTTTTTCTCTTTTTTATCACCGGGCCGGGCGAAGGAAAGAAGACTGTGGACGATCTTCCCTATCCGGCCACCCTCTTTCATAATCCGGTTCGCTATATCCTTTTCCCTGCTTCCCTCGTCACTTTTATTGAACAATATCTGAGCACAATTAATAATGCCTGTTATGGGATTGTTGATCTCATGAGCCACGCCGGCTGCCATCTCACCCAATGCTGCCAGTTGTCTGTTGAGCATGGCTTCCCTCTCCAGGGCTACCTTTTCGGTAATATCCCAGAAAATGCCTAATATACCCATGCTATTGCCTTTTTCATCTTTTATCGGGGTTCTCACGACATGGATTATTAATTCCTGCCCATTCTTAATGTATCTTTCTTCCAACTCATTTACCTGACCCGATTCTATAACCCTCATATCATCAGCCCTGTACTTCTCGGCAAGCTCTTCCGGATAGAGATCATAATCTGTTTTCCCCGATATTTCATCAGGCCTGATATGTAAATCTCCGGCTAAGTTTTCATTGCATGATATATAGGTTAAATCTTTATCTTTATAAAATATCTTTTGCGGAAGATTTTCGAGTAGTATTCTATATTTAGCCTCGCTTTTCCGGAGTGCTTCCCTGGCTTGCCAGTGTTCTACAATCTCAAGTTTTAACTCTTTATTTGCCTTTGCCAGGGCTATTGTTCTCTCTGCAACCCGTTGTTCTAATGATTCATTAAGCGCTTGCAATTCTTTCTCCATTCGTTTGCGTTCGGTAATATCCTCCATAACTGCAACGAAATGGGTAGTGGTACCCTCAGGATTTTTTATGGGAGAAACGCATATGGAGTCCCAATACAGTTCTCCGCTCTTTTTCCTGTTAATAAATTCTCCCCGCCATTCATTACCGGAAGTAATGGTATCCCATAGCCGTTGGTATTCTTCAGGTGATGTTTTGCCAGATTTTAAAATCCGTGGGTTCTTTCCGATGGCTTCATCGGGGGTATAGCCCGTTACATGGGCAAACCTGGGATTCACATATTCAATATTGCCATGAGTATCAGTAATCACTATGATACTCGGGCTTTGTTTGACAGCGTTTGATAACTTGCGGAGATCATCCTCCATCCACTTACGTTCAATGGCATAGCGTATTGAGCGTACCAGCAATCTGCTTTCCAATTGGCCCTTTACCAGATAATCCTGGGCTCCTGCCTGGATTGCCCTGATACCGGTTATCTCATCATCAAGACCTGTTAACACCACGATGGGAATTTTTTGTGCCTGAGAAAGAATTTTGGTGAGTGTTGGAAGCCCCTGGCTATCCGGCAATCCGAGGTCGAGTAATATCACATCGATATTATTCCGGGTAATACGGCTTAATCCTGAGGAGAGCAGGTCTTTATGTTCTAGTTCATATCGACCAAAGTTGACCTCTTTTAACATCTCCTGTATTAACCGGACATCGCCCGGATTATCTTCTATGAGAAGTATTTTGGTCGGTTTCCTGTCCACTTTATCCTCTTGGAGGTAGTTTGACAATAGTAAACCAGAAATTTTCGATAGCCTTTACTACAGAAATAAACTGATTGAAATCAATGGGTTTGGAAATATAACAGTTTGCGTGAAGTCCGTAGGCTCTAAGGATGTCTTCTTCTGACCTTGAGACGGTTAAGATTACTACAGGGATGAGCACGAGGTCATTATCTGATTTTATTTCGGTAAGCACTTCACGGCCATCTTTTTTTGGCAAGTTCAAGTCCAGCAAGATAAGGTCCGGACGAGGCACAGCGGCGTATTTCCCCTTTTTTCGCAAAAAAGCCATCGCCTCAGCGCCATCGCCAACTACATGCAGATTGTTTTTTAACTTGGACTCCTTTAGTGCCTCTTGCGTCAGGCGGACATCGCCAGGGCTATCCTCAACCAGTAAAATTTCTATCGATGAAACTCGTGCTTCACTATTCATAATTTATCATTTTTCTCCTTGAAAAGAAATATTTTATTATGAGTAGAGACGCAAGATGTTGTGTCTCTACACTCCTTGGGCGGGTTCAGGTTTGTAACCTGAACCCTACAGTTATAACACCAGTTCAACTATGGCTCTCAATATCGGCAAATGACCACGACCCACCTTTTGGCATAAATATCGTTTATCTTCTGGAATATCTGTGCCTCATTCCTCCCGCGGGTTCAGGTTTGTAACCTGAACCCAATAATTATAACACCGATTCAACTTTGATTTTACTCTCACCATTTGCAGATGACCATACCCAATCTTCAGGACTTTTCACGTACTGTTTTCCGCACCGGATTGGCGTGAATATAGTTTATCTTCTGAATTACATACGCCTCACTTTTAATCACCTTCGGCATATTCGTCTTCTCCCAAAATTCGTATGCACTATTCCCTCTGTCAAAAAGCCTTAATACATTTGGTTCCGTAGCAATGATGTTCTTCTGCATCTCTTTTGAAGTAAACTTCTTAAAATCTCTGACAAAGGCAATCATATCAGGCGCCGATGCAATGAGGTGGACATGATTAAGCATAAAAACATAGGCATATAATTTAAGCCCTTTGTGTTTTTGGCAATACGTTAATGAATCAGCAAGTATCTCAAACCGGTGGTGCCTATCAAACAGGTAATACCAATTCCTCACCGTAAACGTAAGATAATAAATCCCTGAAATATATTCTTTTGAAATCCTTACCGATGGCATACTGTTTCAAATTCTGAGTTCAGGTTACAAACCTGAACTCGCGTAAGTTATGATTTTATTCCTAAGGTTTGTGGATGACCACACCCACTCCCTGCGGGTTCAGGTTTGTAACCTGAACCCTCTATTTGTATTCCTGACTTGACTTTAACCTTATTCTCAATTTTATAGATAGCTAACACGTAATCTTTAGGAGCCTTCGCATATCAATTTGTCTACCAGACATAGAGCGTAGTTTTTGACATACATCTCAATTTATCATCGTTATAACATAGTGCTGTTAAAATATGGGTTCAGGTTGCAAACCTGAACCCGCTGGCCTTTTATCCATGCAATATCAGGAGAGACGCAAAACCTTGCGTCTCTACATCTTTCTTCGTGTACTTCGTGGTTTACCTTATATACCATTGCTTCTCTCTCCTGCTGAAAAATCTGTGTTATCTGCGTTCTTCTGTGTCCAACTATAATTTTCAGGTTCCATGTACAGGTATCGTAAAATAAAATGTCGAACCCTTCCCAGTCTCTGACTCCAGCCAAATTCTTCCATCGTGCCGGTTTATAATTTTTTTACATATCGATAAACCCAGACCAATACCTGGATACTCCCTGCCGTGCAAGCGCTTAAAGATATTAAAAAGTTGTTTGGTATACTCCGGTTCAATGCCAATGCCATTATCATGTACCGAGAAGGTCCATTCGTTTTCATTGCGCCGGGCTGATATATGGATGCGCGGGGGCGCAGTACCATGGAACTTGATGGCATTGCTTATGAGATTCTGAAAGACCTGTAAAAGTTGTGAGCTATCTGCCATAACGGTCGGCAAGGTGTCGTGGGTAATGGTTGCGTTGTTCTCTTTGATTGTCACTTCAAGATTCAGCAAGGCACGTTCAAATAAGGTTTCACAATCTACAAGTTCAAAAGATTTACCACGGCTATCCACACGCGAATATTCCAGTAAGCCATTGATCATCGTTTGAAGGCGATTCGCCCCGTCTACAGCATACGTAATAAACTCTTCTGCATCAGCGTCGAGCTTACTTTTGTATCGCCTCTCTATTAATTGGAGATAGCTGGATATCATTCGGAGTGGCTCCTGCAAATCGTGAGATGCAACATAGGCAAAATGCTGCAGCTCCTCATTGCTCCTCTTTAGCTCAGTAGAATGACGGAGTAATTCCCTTTCTGACCGTTTCAGATTCGCTATAAATTTCGCAAGTTCCCTGGACATAGTATTAAAGCTATCTGCCAGGATACCAATTTCATCTCCTCGTTGTATCCGTACTTTGTATCCGAAGCCACCGTCTGAAATTTTTTTGGCCGCTTTTGTTAAATTTTTGATAGGTTCTGATGTTAAAGTTGCAAAACTAATTCCCACGAGAGTAACGAGAGCAGTACCTACTACTAAAAGGGCGACTGCAGTAATGCTTAATGCTCTCAACGGTGCGAAGGCTTCTGTCGTATGCGTTTCTACCAGAAGTATCAAACCATACTCTGGCATATATCTGGAGATACCGACTACCGATGCATTCATATAATCATGATAAATACCGATCATCTCTTCATTCCGGTCGAGAATCCTGCGAACCGGTTCTATATCTACGATCTGTTTGAAAGGTGTATCATCGATAAATCTTGACTTTGTAATCATGATCTTATCTCTATTAACCAGATATAACTCACCGGTTTCTCCCATTCCGGTATAGTCTGTTGTTGTCTTATTTAAGGATACCAGATTATAGACATTGATAATAAGGCCTATCTTTTCTTTACTATATTCGGAAACAATAGGTGTGGAGGCTACTATGCAATTTACATGAAGAGGGGAAAAATATTGTGGTTGACTAATGTATGCTTCATTATAATCCTTCTTCATTCCTTGCTTAAATACCTCCTGATCAGAGATATTCATATTTATTAATTCTTTATGAGTAGTGGAGACAACCTTGCCCTGTTTATCCACAAGGATTATGGCTAAAAGATGCCCGTAGAGTGGTAGCTTATTTTCCGAGAGATACTTATTTAAGCGAATTACTTTACTCTGGACAGAGGAGTCCTCTTTATGAATAATCCTCTCAAATCTTTTCCTTATGAACCCATCGGCGCTAAAATCTTCAACCCGTATAATTTTTCTCTCCATCATTTGCTCCACATAAAGCATTTTTGATTCTGCAATTGCTGTTAATTTCTCTAAAATCTGATTTTTTAAAGCGCTTCTTGCAGTGAAATAATATACTGCAGTGATTGTTACAATAGGGATAAGAGAAATGCAGAGTGCAAAGAGAAGTAACTTACTTTTGAATGATAGGGATGAGTATAATTTCAAAATATGGTATTATTTACATGTCTGCCACGAATATTCACGAATAGACACGAATACATATGAAAATAAAAGCTTGTGTTCATTCCTGGCTTAAAAGAGTTGCCGAAGGTTTAATTTAATGTTTAGGAATTTCAATGTCCTTTTGTAGGGGCGAACCTTGTGTTCACCCTTGCCCTGCACAATTCAAAACGTTTCTGTTTGTTTTCCGTTTGGGCGAACACAAGGTTCGCCCCTACAGAGGTGCTATAAAAAATTCCCCTCTTGGGAGGGGTTAGGGGTGGGTAAAAAGTCGTTGGGTTTTGTCTTTTAAAACCCAACCTAATTTATTCCCCTGCCTTAACATGTGCATGGGCACAACTTATCTTGTTAAAGAAGCCTAAGGTAAATAAGGCTAGGCATTTATACAAACAAATCTAAGTTTATCATGAAAATTTTCTTTAGCAAGTGTTTTTTCTCTCAATCCATCCCCCACCCACAACGGTATCGTTATGATAGAAAACAACCGCTTGCCCAGGGGTTATCGCCCTTTGTGGGTTCCTGAATATAACACGCGCCTTATCCGGCCCGTGGGAATATACGATAGCGGGCGCCGGAGTGTGATTATACCGGATCTTTGCCTGCACTTCTAATGGTTCCTCCGGTTTGTCAATGGAGACCCAGTTTACGCCGGATGCTACTAATTCATTCTCCATGAGTTCATCAGCAGCGCCAATTACAACCGTATTCTCTTGTGGATTTATATCAATTACATATCTGGGCGTACCGAATGCGATACCAAGTCCTTTCCGTTGCCCTATCGTGAAGAATGGCGCCCCCGGATGTCTTCCCAGGGTATTTCCCTGTCTGTCTTTGATAAATCCCGGAGCTATGCGATTTCCAAATCGTTCATATAAAAGGTTATGATAATTATTATCCAGTACAAAACAAATGTCCTGGCTTTCTGGTTTATCCTTCGTTTTCAGGTTCAAATTCATGGCTACCTGACGTACATACTCCTTTGTCACAGCGCCTAAGGGGAAAAGGGTTTTTGAGAGTTGGTCCTGAGTGAGTGAAAACAGTACGTACGACTGGTCTTTTCGCGGGTCTGCCCCCCTTTTGAGGAGGTATCTGTCCTTTGACTTTTCTATCTTTGCATAATGCCCGGTAGCAATAAAACCGGCATTCAGCATCTTTGCAAAGTCCAATAACCTTCCAAATTTTAACTCCTGATTACAGGTAATGCAGGGATTGGGCGTTCTGCCATTAAGGTATGCAGTGCAAAAGGCATCTATAATACGATCAAAGGCGTCCTTAAAGTTTAGCACATGGAATGGAATGCCTAATTGATCTGCTACGTTGCGGGCATCATTCGCATCTTCCAGACTACAGCAAACCTTGTTTCTGGTTATGGTATCGATTGTATCGATACCCAGTCGCATGAACAAGCCTACAACCTCATAACCCTGTTCTACTAAAAAATGAGCGGCAACGCTGCTATCAACGCCGCCGCTCATAGCAACAACAACTTTTGTTTTCATAATGTGTTTATACTATAAAAAGTACTATTAAGTCATAGAGAACATAGAGCGCCTTTGGCAAGGCTAAACAGGCTGTCCGAGAATTCAATCGACTCACAAATGCCATACTAAATATTGTTATTATACTAATATTTTGTCAACATATAGTATAGGATTTGTCGTGTGAGAGCATTCTCGGACAGCCCTCCCGCGGGTTCAGGTTTGTAACCTGAACCCTCTATTTGTATTCCTGACTTGACTTTAACCTTATGCTCAATTTTTGTAGACAACTTACCGGTAATCTTTAGGAGCCTTCGCGTATTAATTTGTCTACCAGACATAGAGCGTAGTTTCTGACATACATCTCAATTTACCATCTTTATAACAGAGTGCTGTTAAAATATGGGTTCAGGTTACAAACCTGAACCCACTGGAGGAAAAGGAGGTATCCCCCTGGAAAAGAGCAATGTGTGTCCGTGTTTCCCTCTAATTCCCCCTAACCCCCTTTAAAAAAGGGGGAACAAGGAGGATTACGGGTGGTTTGTTATGCTTCACCGTTTCCATATGTTAGCTTGATGCATATGAGGCTAAAGCCTTGTCCTGCAGAAGTGAAATTCCTGTACATGAAAATACTAAAGCTTAAGCGGCACAGGGGTAAAAGATATCAAAAATATGATAAACAGGATAATGCCCAATATCTTACGCTTGGGATCGAGTGTGGTAAGCTCATCTATTGGAGCGGGATGCCGAAAGCCAAAAAGCAGGAGCAGTATGGCAAAGACCAGCCAGCCTGGATACAATAAGATTGCAATTACGCAAAAAATAAAGATACCGATACGATAAACGACTTTGCTTTTTTTGCCTAACAGGGCATACATGACATGCCCACCGTCAAGTTGTCCAATGGGCAAGAGATTCAGCGCCGTGACAAACAGGCCTGCCCAACCGGCAAAGGCAACAGGATGGAGGTAAATGTCCATCCCCTGAGGCAGATTTCCAAAGATAAGTTTCGTGATACAGATGAATAAAATCGGCTCTCCAAGTCCAAGATACAGAGAAGGATCGCTGGGTACAGGGCCTATATCTGAAAGGTAAAGTCCAATAATGATAGCAGGTATGGAAAACAAAAGCCCAGTCATCGGGCCAGCAGCGCCGATGTCAAATAAAGCCTTTTTATCAGGCATAAGCCCCTTCATCTTTATTACAGCGCCAAAGGTGCCGAAAGGTGGAAACGGAAGGGGCAAAAAATAGGGCATTGTGGCATCTACATGGTATTTACGACACATAAAAAAATGTCCTAATTCATGAGAAAGAAGGATTGTCATTATGGTAATCGAATACCATAGTCCATTCACATAATATGTCGTCAGGAACGTTGCAATAAAGAGCAAGACATGGATTCGCGCTTTACTAAAGAAATTCGATGGGTTAAATTCTTCTCTAGGCATTTAGTCGTAGCATCTTCTCTAAGAAATAAATTGTTGTAAATACGTATGTTTTTTATAAGCTTAAGGATGATAATAATCTAACGAAAAATTTTAACAGAATAGAATAGCAAATTCAATTATATTTGAGCAAATTATTATTGCTTTAATGTTCCAGCGGGTTCAGGTTTGCAACCTGAACCCATATTTTAGCACCATGTTATAACGGTGGCTGTAGAGACGCAAAATCTTGCGTCTCTACGTTAAATTTTAACAGCACTCTGTTATAAAGATGGTAAATTGAGATGTATGTCAGAAACTACGCTCTATGTCTGGTAGACAAATTGATACGCGAAGGCTCCTGAAGATTACGTGTTAGCTATCTATAAAAATTGAGAATAAGGTTAAACTCAAGTCAGGAATACAAATAGAGGGTTCAGGTTGCAAACCTGAACCCGCCCAAGGATTGCCCTTCATCACCATGGTAATCCCTTTGGCAAGGCTAAAC
>SULG01000117.1 GCA_005524015.1 Candidatus Jettenia ecosi | reverse complement strand
TAAAGCCTTGCCCTACACTTACGATCAGAACCTATTCCTTAGGAGGGTTGTCTAATGTTACAATCTCTACTTTAATATTTGCCATTGAAAGTATCTCTTTGGCAAGGGCATCGGGATAATCGGTAAGGGTAACAATACGTTTGATTCCTACATTAACGAGCATTTTGGCACAGAGAGAGCATGGATGGGTTGTACTGTAGAGAGTCGCTCCGGAAATCTTTATACCATAATTTGCCGCCTGAAGCAGGGCATTCATTTCGGCATGAAGACCACGACACAGCTCGTGTCTTTCCCCTGGCGGTACCTTGAGTTGTTCCCGTAAACAGCCAATGTCCAGACAATGCGGGATTCCGCTTGGCGCGCCGTTATAGCCTGTCGTCAGGATATGTTTATCGATAACCAGAAGGGCGCCTACCTGTCTCCGCAAACAAGTAGACCTCTGTGCTACTTCCCTGGTGATTCGTAAAAAATATTCGTCCCATGATGGTCTTTTGTTCATGTTATTTGCCAATGCAGAATTCAGAGAATACCTTATCCAAAATATCTTCTGTTGTAACCTCCCCGGCAATCTCGCCAAGGATATCTATTGCCTCACGCAAACTTAATGCTATAAACTCATGGCTTTCATTATTTTCTGCTGATTCCATAGCCCGATGTATTGATTGAAGGGAGCGCTGTATCGCTTCCCTTTGACGCACGGTAAAGCATACGGAGTCGCCAGACAGATTGACTCTTCCCCCCAAAACACTTTCTGTTAATAGTTTCTTAAGCCTTTCCAGGCCTTCCCCGGTTAAAGCAGAAGTATGTATCAGAGGGTACTTTTTTAACATACCCGGCATCTCGGCAATCTGTTTATTTTTTTGCAGATCACATTTATTTATAATCACAATTACATTGCCGGTCAGGTCTTCTAATTCCGTTTCCTTTACCTGTTTGCTTATATCAATACTGCCATCGAGGACTAAAACGATAATCTGTGCCCTTCTCAGACTGGCCTGTGCCATTTCCATTGCTCCGGACATAATAACATCTTCCGTATTATCTATTCCTGCCGTATCTATTAATTTGAAACAAATACCCTCAATTTCTAAAGTACTGGTAACAACGTCCCGTGTTGTACCTGGTATTTCACAAACTATAGATCTTTTTCTGCCTAGCAAAGCGTTGATCAGGCTCGATTTACCAACATTAGGATTACCATATAAGACGGTATCAATTCCTTCTGATGTAACTTTCGTAGTTTCCGGTTGAGTCAGAAACTGTAACATGTTTTTTTCAAGTATTTCTATCCTGTTCCGTATTTCTGCCGTAGATATTAATTCGACATCCTGATCAGAAAAATCAATTGCAGCTTCTATATATGAGCAGAGGGAAACTATATCATTTTGAATGTGTTTAATCTTCTTCGATACATCCCCTCCCAGTTGCGCAACCGCTCTGTTTAGTTCACGGTCTGTTTGCGCATGGATTATGTGAAGTACACCCTCTGCCTGGACAAGATCTATTCTCCCGTGCAAGAAAGCGCGTTTGGTAAATTCGCCAGGCTGCGAAAGACGAATACTTTTTTTTGTCTGGATCCCGTTTGATAGGATTAAACACAGGAGCATTTCGACGATTACCGGAGAACCGGGGGTATGAATTTCCACGACATCCTCTTTTGTGTAAGAATAGGGTTGTTTCATGATATATAAAACTACAGGAATAGTAACATATTCAGCCGGAAAATGAATATGCCCGCATAGTGAGGTGTAGGTGGGGACATGCTCCAAATTAACCTGAGGGGTGGGTATAAAAATATCTTTAATACACTGAATGGCTTCAGGACCGCTGATCTTTATGATTGCGCAAAGAGACCTCCCCGATGGTGTGGAAGCTGCCACGATGGTATCTTGAGTTTCGGGGAACATAGAGCAGTTATTTTCATGTATAGGAACTTCAATTCTGTAGGGCAACCCTTTCGGGTTGCTATCCCGGCGCATATATTCTGGCGGGGAGGCAAGGCTGAACAGGCTGTCCGAGGATGCTTTCACATGACAAATCCTATACTATATGTTAACAAAATATTGGCATGATAACAATATTTAGTATGGTATTTGTGGGTCGATTGAATTCTCGGACAGCCTGTGAAGCCTTGCCCTACATCCGACGAAGAGATAAAAGTCGCCGAAGACCTATTTTATTTTTATCTTTTTAATAGATTTCCTGATTATTATACCTTCAATGATACTAAATACCGTACTTACTGTCCAGTAAAGAGTAAGGCCTGATGGCATGTTATACAAAATGAAAGCAAACATAATAGGCATAAACGACATCATCTTTTGTTGGGCCTGCGCCTGAGGGTCTGCCGCAGGGGCTTTCGGTGTCGTCTTCATTTGGACAAATGAAGCGCCTGTCATAACTAATGGTAAAATATTGAGGGCATTCCCTATAAAGGGGATAGTAAACGGAAGGGTCATTAAGGTGTCGGGTCTTGAGAGATCGTTGATCCACAGGACAAATGGGGCTTGTCTCATTTCAAAAGAAAGTTGTAAGGTACGGAAGAGTGCGAAAAATACCGGAAGTTGTAACAACATCGGTAAGCAGCCGCTCATTGGGTTAGCGCCATACTTTTTAAATAACAACATCTGTTCCTTGCCCATCCGTTGCTTATCATGCTTATACTTTTCCTTTAGCTGATTAATCATAGGCTGCAACTGCTGCATTCTAAACATGGAAACCTGACTTTTTTTTGTGAGCGGAAAAAGAATCATTTTAATAAGGATAGTCAATACAATAATGGAGAGGCCATAATTAGGAAGCACACGGTGAACAGCATTTAAAAAAGCTAAAAGCGCCTTGCTGATTGCGTTTAACCAGCCATACGTGAGAAGTGCATCCAAAGTCTCATAGTGTTTAAGAATCTCCTCTTTTTTAGGTCCTACAAAATATAAATAGCTGTGTTTAACCATATCATGGGGAGGGATACGAAGTTTATTGGTTTGTATACTAACCATGAAATCCCCATGTTCTGCCTTTTCATTTATAGGAATACCCTGAGCATCAAATGCTTGTGCATTTACTGCTCCAACCCAATCACTGGATGCAGGTTTTAAGATCGTAGCAAAATACTTATTCATCGATCCAGCCCAGGAAATACCTACAGATTCATTTTTGAGAGGCAAGTTCTTTGGCGATGTGCTGACTAATTTAATCCGTTTATTTCCCATATCCACACCAGCGACTGCGGCCATATCGGTCGAAGGTTCTCCCTCGTGCATGATCATGGAGGATGCAATAACGCTGTATGCGAGCGAAACCTCATCATCGGTCTTATTCTCTAAGACAACGTCCATATTTACATGGTATTTCTCCGGGGGCAGACTAATGGTTTTCATAATATTGATTCCTTCTTCCAGGCTGCACGTAAATACGATTTTGTCCTTACTGTGCTCAGCAACGGTATATCGCCATTCCCGAAAGTCGGATTTTCCGAGGATAGTATCAATAGCGAGTGGACGGTATTCCGTAGTATCTCCTTTTAGCAACTCAAGGGTCTCTTTTGCCTCCGGATCCTTAAAACGCTTGAGTTTTACAGACTTCAGCACCGCCCCTTCATTTGTCCATACCATCTTTACCAGTTCATTTTCAATGATAATCTCTTTCCGGGGAATTTCCGTCTGAGGTTTAATCGACTCCGCAGGCATTATTGCTGACTGTCCAGGTTTGCCAACAACCTTTTTTTCTTGTTCCCGGGTCTTTTCTGAAATGGGTTCTACCGCTCCCTGAGGTGGTGCCGGCTTTTTAGAAAGGAGGGGTAATATAAAAGGGTAATACAACAACATAATTACCCCACAAATAATCATTGCAATAAGCGTCTTTTTATCCATTACCTTTCCTTTTTCGGTTTCTCCGGTAGCTCAGCCTCATCGATAAGCATTACAGGAATATCATCTCTTACAGGATATCGTCTTCCACAATTGGTACAAACAATCCTGCCCTCTTCCAGACTGACATCAGTTTTGCAAAGCGGACAGACAAGAATTTCCAGTAATTCCCTGGTAATCATAACAAGTGAAGATTAAGTGATAAGGCAATAAAAAATTTTATTTTAACCTAAAGTATAGTTACTTTATAGCTAAAATTGTTGATAAAGTTAAGATGTTAGCAAACTGCCTTCACAATTTCAAATTAAAATTGTAGTGGTTTTAATAATGTAAGCTTTCGTCTAAGGGAGAACTATGGAAAGATATCTGAATATCCGCATAATTTTCTGGTTGTTCAATCCTTATTTTATGTAAACGGACTAATTCCAATAAAGCTAAAAAGAATCCAATAATCCGGATTCTTTCCTGTATTCCAGTAAAAAGATCTGCAAAGGCTATCGAGGTGTGAGTATGAACCTTTTTCACAACCATATCCATATATTCCTGTATTGGCGTGTCATCATAGGTGACTTTCGCAGACACATCAGATAATGTTTGCTTCATCAGTTGAGAAAACCTTTGCAAAAGATCCCATATGTCTATCCCTTCCAGGGCTATCTCTTCTTCTTTATCGGATGTCTCGGCAGGGAGTTCTTTGTATGGCCGTGCTAGTCTCTTTTCCCATTCAGCAGCCCTTCGTTCCAGGATAAAAGTGCTTTCTTTATACCGCTTGTATTCCAGTAACTGCTTTACAAGGGATAAGCGCGGGTCTATATTTTCTTCTTCATCCCCTTGCGCCTCTGTGCGTGGAAGAAGCATATAGGATTTGATATACATGAGCGTTGCCGCCATTACCAAAAAATCTCCTGCAATATTCATATCCAGGGTTTGCAGCGCTTCCACATGGTGTAAATATTGATCTGTAATCCGCGCAATGGGAATATCATAGATATTCACTTCCTCTCTTTGGATTAAATAAAGGAGTAAATCGACCGGTCCATTATATATATCCAATTCTATTTTATATCCGTCCGTCATTTTCTTATTTGCTTTTAACTTATTCAACCATCATAAGCGATATTAACAGTACCGGTGTTTTTGGCTGGAATTGTACGATGAATAACGTATACAAGTATACGGGAGAGTATGTCTCTAACTCTTCGGTATGCCACAAGGTGTGTAATAGTGTATATCCCTTCATCTTTTACTTTACAGGAAATAAACAAGGGGACAAAAAACTATTTTATATTCAATTATAAACCCGTAAATAATCTTAAAAAATACTGGATAGGCGGTCCAATTATCATGCCTAAAATCGAGATACCCCCGTAGTTTCCCAGGATGATTAGTCCCAACAGGATAAACGGACTGTAGCGTTCGATTTGTTTGTATTTTTGAGACATCTCATAAGGCAATAGACTTTCCATAATATGGGAACCATCCAAAGGGAATAAAGGAATCATATTAAAAAATGCCAGCGACAAGTTCATGATAATTCCTGATATGAGTAAATTATAAAAAAGGGCAGACATATTCGTCGGTATAAATGGCATTTTCCTTAAGAGTTGAAAAATTACGCCAAATAAAAATGCAGAAACAAAATTAGAGGCAGGTCCTGCAAAGGATACGATCATATTATCCCGGCGGGGATTTTTAAAATTGTAGGGATTAATAGGGACAGGCTTGCCCCATCCGAAATGGGCGAAGACAAAACATAACGCACCGAGAATATCGATATGCGCTAATGGATTTAACGTCAACCTCCCCTGTAACCTTGCCGTAGGGTCGCCAAGTCTGTTAGCTGCCCAACCATGAAAGTACTCATGAATCGTCAGCGCATAGAGTATCGCGGGAATTGATATAATTAAGTTATTAAGATCCACAAATAAATAAATCCTCCTCTCTTTCTATATTTCAGCATGGTAACACATGAGAAATAAGTTGTCAAGCAAAGAACACTTAATCAATCTTTTCCTATCACTCTTTTCTCTTGAATATTGAAGAAATGAACACTATAATAATTCTCAAAATTTATCTTATTTTCTCATGAGACCACACAACGCCGTCAGAATCTCTTACTCTTGTAGCCCGGACTTGGACAGACAAAAACCTCTCACTACGGTTGTTTTAAAAACAAATCTCCATGAGTCTTTAATCCCCGCAAACCAGATGAAGAAAATTTTATGAAAGAAAAATCTCTGTCCGACACTGCATACGCAAAAGAAATATTATTGATGGAATCGGAGGCAATAAGGAATTTGATCGGCCGGCTGGATCATAGTTTTCAAAAGGCCGTCGATTTAATCTTTACCTGTAAAGGACGGGTGATAGTTACTGGTATTGGAAAGGCAGGGATTATTGGTCAGAAAATTTCTGCAACATTGGCCAGTACGGGTACTCCATCATATTGGATTCATTCATCTGAAGCAAGACACGGCGACCTTGGGCGCATCGTGGCCAATGACATTATCCTTGCACTCTCTAACAGCGGTGAAACAGAAGTTGTTACCCTCCTGCCTTTTGTTAAACAAATCGGGGCGAAGGTGATAGCCATTACCGGAAATAACAAGTCTTCCCTGGCTTCTCACAGTGATGTTGTGCTTGACATTGGGAAGATTAAGGAGCCATGTCCTTTGGGCCTTGCCCCGTCAGCAAGCTCAACTGCTATGCTTGCTCTGGGCGATGCCTTAGCCCTTACCATATTTAAAAAGCGAAATCTCAGCAAAGAGGACTATGCCTTCTACCACCCTGGTGGAGAGTTAGGAAGGAAATTACTTACGGTAGAAATGGTTATGCGCAAGAACGAAGGAAATCCTGTAGCAGATGAGGATATGATCTTATCAGATGTTCTTACTATCATGACAGAAACAGCAGGCAAGCCCGGAGCTGTGAGTATTGTCGATAAACAAAATAAACTGGTAGGGTTTTTTACTGATGGTGATTTGAGAAGACATCTGAAAAATGGTGTATCATTTTTACAATACAGGGTGAAAGAGGTTATGACCCGGTCTCCCAAGGTTATAAATGCCCGTTGCCTGGCTGCTGAGGCATACAAGATATTGAAGGATTATAAGATCGATCAGCTCCCCGTGGTTGATGGTTCCAATACGCCCATAGGTATTATAGATGTGCAGGATTTATTAGAGGTTGGATTTTAAATCTGCAGTGAAGAATATAAAACTTGTCATTATTGACATTGATGGTGTTTTAACGGATGGCAGTATTTACATCGATGGTAATGGATATGAGACCAAGGCATTCCACGTCCTTGATGGCACAGGTATCTCATATCTCCATCGCGTTGGCATTAAAACTGCCATTATTAGCGGAAGAACCAGTAAAGCTGTTATTCACAGGGCAAAAGAGTTAAGTATTGAAGATGTATATCAGGGTTTTAAAAACAAATTAGAAGCTTATAAGGCAATACAAGAGAAATATGCTTTCCGGGATGAAGAAATATGTTATATCGGTGATGACCTTATAGATCTCCCCATATTCTATCGTGTCGGACTTCCTGTCGCTGTTGCCAATGCTTCACCAATCGTTAAGCAGCAATCGCTTTATGTTACAAAGGCGAAAGGCGGTACCGGGGCGGTAAGAGAAGTGGCAGAGAAGATAATCAAATTCCAGGAGAAATGGCATATAATCATGGAACGGTATCAGAATCCTCCTGGATAATCCAGCGTAGTGAAACCATAACCTAAAATTGCTCTCTTCTTTTATAAAGCATACGCTTCGTAGCTTATACCCAACAAAAGCATACATGATCATCTTTTGAGAACAAGCTCCGTATTTTTTCTGAAGAAGGGTATTCGCAAAGCTCTATCGTTTTTAAATTTTTTTTTACGCTCAAATTCAGTATACTTACGGAAGGCCAGAAAACATCTATAACGCATAAATTGAAAAAAACAGGAATTTTTCTTATTTTTACATCATTATGACCAAACGAAGATACATACTCCTTAGCATTCCTTTAGCTTGCATAGCCTGCATTATCGTATCGCTTGTTATATCCCAACCGAGAAAGGAAAAGAAGGATCAAAAGACAGATCCTGCTTCAAAGGAAGATTTCTCTGCGCGTAAAGAGGCGCAGAATATAAACAGCAACGATAAGTTAATCCAAACGGTGGAAGGCTTGTCCATCCCAAAGTATGATGAGCAGGGAAATGAGACTTTAATAATGCGCGGCAAAAACACCTTCCTGCTCAACAATAATATTTACAAAATCGTTGAGCCGGAGATCGAATTCCTTGATTCTGCAAATCCTGAACAGGGAACCCAATCTGTTTTTATCACATCCGATAATGGAGAAATGAATAACGTTTCGAACGAAGGATATCTTTCCGATAATGTTATTGTCAATCTGGATCAGGAAACCAAACTCAATACGAATTATTTAAGGTATTCACCGGAAAAGAAATCAGTATATACAGACGATTTTGTTACTATCACGGGAAAAGGTATAATGATTAAAGGACAAGGCTGCGAGATAGACCTGGTTAACAAGAAGATGTGGATCAAAAAGGATGCGGAAATGGAAATGGATGGGGCTAATAATGACCTCTTCTTTCTATCGGAGGAGGATACCCCTCAAGCCGCACAAACTCTTCCGGAAGATACACCACCAATAAACGAAACAAGCGAAGAAAAAATTTCACACGAAAAGACCTTTATCCGGTCCAGCGGCCAGCTTGTCTTTAACAGGCATTCAGATACACACGTTATGGTTTTCCATAACAGTGTTGAAGTTAAGAAAGGCAGCTCGACTGTTTTTTCAGATGAATTAGTTATATTCGTTGATTCAGAAACAAAAAAAACAAAACAAGCCATAGCAAGCGGTAACGTGCTTGCATCACAGGAAACAACAATCGCCAAAGGAAGTTCCCTGACCTGGGATGTTAGTACCCAAACTGCCACTCTGGAAGATACTTATAAGGCAGAATTCATTAAAGATGACCTTCATATAGATGCGCAGAAAATGATCTTTTATAAAGATGTCGGTAAAATAGATATACCGGGTTCTGGCAACTTAAAAGCAAATACGAAGAGGAAATCTGATAAAAACAATACGCCAGGTAACGCAGATAAAACTGATAATACTATTACCGTAAAATGGGAAGGCAAAATGAACTTTCTGGAAGAAACGCGGGAGGCTAATTTTGAAAAGAATATTGAGGTCAGAAAGGAAAATTCTATCTTGTTTTGCAACAATCTTAACGCGACATTCAGCGACCGGGATTTTCATCTGAATACCTTAAAGGCCACAGAAAATATCCATATTATAGATAAAAAGAGTAACTTATACAGCGAAGCCATAGGAGACGTGGTTACCTGGAATGTAAAGAGTAAAATTACCGTCTTAAAAGGGCGTCCCTTTGCACTATTAAGAGAAGGAGATAAGAGGCAGATTCACTCTCCCAAAGTTTTGTTTTATGGGAATGAGAATAATATCCTCTGCGAGGGGAAAGGAACATTTTATGAGAAAGGAGGCGAAGCGCCTCCTCATAAAAGCACAGAGGATGCTGATATAAAGGTCAACTGGGTTAAAAAAATGGTGTATAATAGTAAGTTGAAAAAAGCAAGTTTTTTTGAACAGGTGCAGGCTACGAGAGGCGAGCAAAAGTTGAACGGCGACCAAATTGATGCGTATATGAACGACGAGAAGAGTGTATCTAAAATCGTTGCCACAAATAACGTCTATTTTTTCAGTAAGAATTTGAATAATAGTGAGGGATTAGGAACACTTCTCATTTGGGACTTAATCCAGAATGTAGCCTTGTTGACAGGGAATCCAAAAGCAGAATTACGAAGGGAAGGAGCAAGGACATTCTCGGAAAAGATCTATTTTGATATAGACGGCAACCATATAACATGGGAAGGCAGACCTCACTGGCAGCTCATTACCAATAAATAAAACCAACACTGTCATGTATCCTATACATGAATTTTCCATCTTGTTCCATCTTGTTCCATCTTGTTCCATCTTGTTCCATCTTGTTCCATCTTGTTCCATCTTGTTCCATCTTGTTCCATCTTGTTCCATCTTGTTCCATCTTGTTCCCAAACTCTGTTTGGGAACAAGCATGTACGGGAAACTCTGTTTTCCGATAAAACTCGAAACAGAGTTTCGAGGCAATTGTGTTCCCAAACAGAGTTTGGGAACAAGATGCTCACACGTCAATTGTACTGAGCTTGATGCGGAGAAAATGTCTTTCTCTGATAAACAAATGTACAAAAACTG
>SULG01000116.1 GCA_005524015.1 Candidatus Jettenia ecosi | reverse complement strand
TTGGGCTGAATATCGATCCCGGGACTGGAGAGACAAGACGTTGGGTAGAGAAGGATCACTGCTGCCTAATCTGGTAAATAAGGTATATTATCGGCACAACTGGCATGACCCTTATTATATACCCAAATAGCCGTATAATAGTAACTACTCAGATAGTTTAAGCAAAAAACACTATATATGTTAAAAAACCCTTGATTTGTAATTTTTGTCTATATATAGCAGTGCAATATATACTAATTTATGTGATTTTTACCATTTTTTTCCACATATGGTAGTCATAAAAAACAACCTGAATAGTTACAAATAAGGTGGCTATTAGTACGGATATTTCGTGTTAGGCATTCAGGATATGTACTGGTTCTATTTAGTCATAGCTATCGTGTCGGAAGTCGTTGCTACTTCCGCCCTCAAGGCTGCCGGGGGGTTCACCCGGTGGGGTCCCTCATTGCTGGTTGTTGCTGGCTATGCCTCGGCGTTCTACTTTCTCTCGCTTACCCTGCGCTTCATTCCGCTCGGCATCGCCTATGCTATCTGGTCTGGTGTTGGGGTGGCGCTGGTTTCAATTGTGGGTTGGGTCCTTTATCATCAATCGCTTGATGCTGTGGCGCTTGTCGGCATCGCGATCATCATTGCAGGGGTGGTGGTTCTGAACCTCTTTTCAAAGTCGGCGCCTCATTGAACGCCATACCTAACATTGCGTTCGAGAGGGAACGCGCAAAAAGCATCGCGCTCCTCAACTTAAACGTTCGGCGAGTGCTCAACAGTTTTATGTGATGAGTGAAGAAGTGTTGACAGTTTGGACGATTGGTCACTCTGCTCGAACTCTTGGCGAATTCTTCGAACTGCTTACTGCTAACGGGATCGAAGCGGTTGCCGACGTGAGGCGCTACGCGGCTTCCCGCAAACATCCACACTTTAATCGGGACGCGCTGCGCAACGCACTCTCGGGGATTGGAGTGGGGTATGCGCCGATGCCGGAACTCGGCGGCCGAAGGCGTCCGCGTCCGGATTCGCAAAACACCGTTTGGCGCAGCGAGTCGTTCCGCGGCTATGCGGACTACATGGAGACGGAGGAATTCCGCGCAGGAATCGAGCGGCTGATGGAGCTGGCCCGTCGGCATCGGACGGTTATCATGTGTGCGGAAGCGGTATGGTGGAGGTGTCATCGGTCGCTGATCGCCGATTACCTGAAGGCGGGCGGCGTTTGTGTGCGACATATTATCAGTGGGAAAAGGAACGAGATTCACCCTTACACGTCCGCGGCGCGGTTAAAGAATGGCAGACTGTCCTATCGAAGGGCAAATGAATCGACATAACGCCGTGCCCTGGGATCACTACGTAACAACCTGAGTCATCAGAAGTAATCGAAAACGGGAGGCGAACCATCATGCCACGAAGATTCAAAGTCGGCGATCACGTCATCTGGAATTCGGAGGCCGGTTACGTACGCGGCACGATCATCAAGGTGCATACGGAGGATTTCGACTACAAGGGATACACGCACCACGCCAGCAAAGATGATCCGCAATATGAGATCAAGAGCGATAAGACTGACCATATCGCAGTGCATAAAGGCTCGGCATTGAGAAAGACAAGCCGCTGAAAGCCGAACCAAACGCTGCACCTGACTCTGACTAGGGCAGCCTCCTGGTTTCGTGCGGTATGGCGGCGTTGCAGACGGCCCTGGCAGGCAAGCTTAGTCGTTAGGTATCGCACACAATGGCTGGCATCAAAAGATAATGAGCAGTATATGGAGGAAGTTCAGATGAGTGTCCGACTACGACAGGGAACAATCGAAGACGCCAAAACCTGCGGCCCGATCTGCTACACGGCGTTTAAGGCGATCGCTGACCAGCATAACTTTCCGCCCGACTTTTCCTCTCCTGAGATTACCACCACGCTGTTGTCGGAGTTCCTGGCACATCCCAACTTTTATGGAGTGGTCGCCGAACTCGACGGCCGGGTTGCTGGCAGTAACTTTGTCGACGAGCGCTCGACTATCGCCGGCATCGGCCCGATCACAGTTGATCCGGCCGTGCAGGACCGCGCGATCGGACAAGAGCTGATGCGCCACGTCCTTGAGCGGATTGCCCAGCGGCGCTTCCCGGGGTGTCGGCTAGTCCAGGCAGCCTATCATAACCGGTCGCTTTCCCTCTACACCAAGTTAGGATTCATGGCCCGCGAGCCGCTGTCGACTATGCAGGGGCCGCCCCTGGCCGTGCAGATTCCCGGGTACACCGTGCGCCCAGCCACAGCGGGCGATCTGGACGCCTGCAATCAGGTGTGTTTGAGAGTTCATGGTCACGACCGTAGTGGCGAGCTGCTTGATGCGCTCAAGCAGAGAACTGTCACTGTCGTCGAGCATGGGAGCCGTATTACTGGCTATGCTACATCAGTCGCGTTCTTTGGCCATGCCGTGGGAGAGACGAACGAAGATCTGAAAGCTCTCATCGGGGCGGCGCCAGCGTTCCCGGGTCCCGGCTTTCTCCTGCCCACCCGCAATGGGAATCTGTTCCGCTGGTGTTTGGAGCACGGGCTGCGTGTAGTCCAGCCGATGACGCTCATGAGCGTTGGTCTCTACAATGAGCCCGCAGGGGTGTTTCTGGCGTCGATCCTCTACTGAGAAGGGGCCTTAACCAGGCACAGCGCCTAACCTACCGTTCCACTTGACCATCAACCCGCGTGCGGTCCTGGAATAAAACCGCACGGTTACAATTGGGAGGCGACAAGTGATCGGCGGCGTTATAATGGTTTAGGATACTCTGTGTAAACGATTTGTGAACGGTTATTGAGGTGCATAGGTAGATGTGTTTGCCGGTGTGTTAAAGCTGCACGACCCGCAATCTCCGGCTATCCCTTGTTTTTTTCTTTCTTTTAGTAATGATTGAAGTTTTATTACCTGGTCGGTATCAAAATTTTTTGTCTTTGCAAAGCCAGCAATTTAATACGGGTTTGCCGTGTCATTTTAATGCTTGGGCATACCGTCTTTCTCATACCTACAGGACAAATACCGGCTATTTTCTTCTTGTTTATTTTCATTGCTCTCACAACTCCTTTCTAAATTTTACATGCAAGTCTCACTTGTACTACAAGTTTCACTCGTATTATTGGAAACTAAGTTCGGAGCAGGCATAAAGAGGTTCAGGGTCTCCTTTGCCGCTGATTGTTCTGCTTCTTTTTTGCTTTTTCCCCACCCTCTGCCGTACTCATTACCTTTTATTAACACGATTACCTCAAATGATTTCCCATGATCTGGACCAATTTGCTGGAGAACCCGGTAACTGGGCGTAACACCATATTCTTTTTGACTGTATTGCTGAAGAATAGATTTATAATTCTTCTCATGTTGATTTTTGCAAACAATATCAATCTCTTTTGCTAAATATTTTATCGTAAAATTGTAGGCTGCCTCAAAGCCTCCATCGATATAAATCGCTGCAATAACTGCCTCAAAAACATTCGCAAGTAATGATTTTGGAAGAAAATTCCGGTCGTTTAAACCCTTTCCTACAAAAAGGAAATCTTGCAAATTTGCTTCCAAACTAACCCGGGCAAGTGTCGCCTGGCTTACCACCACGGACTTTATCTTTGTCAACTCTCCTTCGCTGTATTGTGGCAACGTCTTATACAAGTAATCGGAAATAATCATTCCTAGTACAGCGTCCCCTAAAAACTCCAGTCGTTCATTCGAAAGATTATTTTCTAATCGGCAAGAAGTGTGGGTAAGCGCTTTTTCAAGCACCAGGGTATTATGAAAACAATATCCTATTGCTAATTGACACTCATTCAGTTTTTCTGGATTTATATGATTATTCACCTGGAATATCATTTTTTTGAAACTTTTTTTCCTTAAACAACATAGATTCTTCTATAGCAGTATACTTTGTTGCGGCGCTAATAAGTTCAACGGCTGTGCTTCTCCTGAATGACACAACCTCTACCCGGCATCCATGCGCCTTTAGCATTTCCACAAGTGGCACAAAATCTCCATCGCCACTTACCAGTACTACGGTATCTAACTTCGGGGCAATTGCTATAGAATCTATGGCAATACCCATATCCCAATCTCCTTTTGCTGTTCCATCCGGCCTTAATCGAAGTTCTTTCGATTTAATTTCATATCCTAAACGACTTAACGCGTCGGTAAAGCTTGATTGGTCTACATCGGGTTTTTGTACAACATATGCGATAGCACGAATAAGATTTCTATCGCCTACAACTT
The DNA here is from genome assembly GCA_005524015.1 of Candidatus Jettenia ecosi. Lineage (GTDB taxonomy): Bacteria > Planctomycetota > Brocadiia > Brocadiales > Brocadiaceae > Jettenia > Jettenia ecosi. The sequence continues at coordinate 6,301 of SULG01000116.1, read as the reverse complement.
CTAATAAGAGTTTACTATAATCTATTTTTGACTGGTGTAACGCCTTTGCTGAATAAAACATATTTTGGACATCTACAAAGATCCCGATCCTTTGTTGTGACCCTCTAACTCGTCCACCTACCATGTATATCTTCCTTTCTCATAAAAACTTGACGCAGCAAAGATTACATATAAGTACCTAACTTAAAAATTTTTTCATAAAAATACCATAGGGAAAATTAGGTAGGTTAAAATAAAAATACTCTATAAATTCAAAGAACGCAAGGCAGTTATAACAAATTATGTCATAACGTACCTTTTGGCAAAATATTAGAACAACACCATAAAGTACAATATTTTATTTTAACAGCCTTTTGCTGACAGTCAATTAAAAAACTGAAAAAGTTAATTTTATTGACACCTCTTATAAATTTTGATAAATTTACTAGAAATTATATAAATCTAAATGCTTTATTGGCAATAACTAAACATAAAACAAATAGAGATCGGCAATTAAAATTATTTATGGACATAGAATCGTTAAGAAGGGAAATTGATACCCTGGATTCGAAGATTGTGGAGTTATTGAATGAAAGAGCCAGAATTGTGCTAAAAATCGGTGAGATTAAAAAACAGAACCGTGCGCAGGTCTATGTCCCTAATCGGGAACAAGAGGTTTATTTCCGAATTACATCACAAAACAAAGGTCCTTTAACGAATGAATGTCTCATGGCTATATACCGGGAATTGATGGCTGGTTCCCTGGTATTGGAAAAGGCAATAAAAGTATCTTATCTTGGTCCTGAAGGGACCTTTAGTTACTTTGCCGCCAGACAAAAGTTTGGTTCGTCTGTTGAGTATATTCCGGCAAGAGGAATCGATGATGTTTTTAGAGACGTAGCAGGGGGCAGAAGTGATTATGGAATTGTGCCTGTTGAAAACTCTACAGAAGGTGGAATACGAGAGACATTGAATATGTTTGTGGGGTTTGATGTTAAAATATGCGCTGAAATTATTTTGCCGATTCATCACAATCTTATGGCAAATTGCGCAAAAGAGGAGATAAAGAAGGTATATTCTAAACCACAAATTCTCTCTCAATGTAAAAATTGGCTGGCAAGTAACCTTCCCTCTGCTGAATTGGTGGAGGTAAGTAGCAGCGCTGAGGCAGCCCGTATTGTTAAAAGGGCTTTAGAATCTGAAAATGAAGGGCGATATTATGCTGTAATTGCTAATGCTGAAATGGCACAGCAGCATGGACTTAACATTCTTTTTAAAAATATTGAAGATAATCCAAATAATGTGACCAGATTCTTTGTTCTTGGCAAGGAGTATAGCGCTCCGAGCGGAAGGGACAAGACAGCCGTGATGTGCTATATAAAAAATCAAGCAGGGGCATTATTAGAAATATTAGAGCCTTTTAAGAGTTACCATATTAATCTTACCAATATTGAATCTTTGCCCACAAGAAAAAATGCATGGGAGTACTGCTTTTATCTGGATTTTGAAGGGCATGCGTCGAATGAGATAGTTCAGAAAGCGCTGAAAGAGATATCGAAAAGATGTTTTGAGATCAAGATTTTGGGGTCTTTTCCGAAATGCGACTGAGAGGGTATTCCATACTGAGATACTGAGACTATGAGAAAAAAGCCCTTGATTATAGGGAACTGGAAAATGAACCTTACCCTGAAGGAAGGAGTGGCGTTTGCCCAATCACTCAGAGATAGCTTATCAGGTAAAAATCAAGTTCTGTGTGGAATTTGCCCGTCCTTTGTTTCTTTGAGAGATATTGGTAAGGTATTAGAGGGTAGTGGGATCTATATGGTAGCACAGAATGTCCACAGTAGTGAAAATGGCGCATACACAGGTGAAGTTTCCGCCCCGATGGTAAAAGAGGCGGGTTGTACTCATGTGCTTATAGGGCATTCTGAGCGGAGAAATATTTTCGGTGAAACTGATGCCTTTATCAATGCAAAAATAAAGGCGGCGCTGTCTGTCGGTTTAAAACCAATTTTATGTATTGGAGAAAAGTTAAACGAAAGGGAGGATGGAAGAACAGAATATGTGATCAAAAATCAATTAAAAGATGATTTACAAGGTATTCGGGCTGATGAAATGAAAGAATTTACCATTGCATATGAGCCTGTATGGGCGATTGGCACCGGGAAGACAGCTTTACCTGAACAGGCTAATGAAGTCCATTCGTTTATTAGAAGTATTGTAGCGGAAAAGTATGGTAAATATATTGCGGGTAACGTATATATCCAATACGGAGGAAGCGCGAAACCAGAGAATGCGTATGAATTGCTGGCACAGCCAGAAATCGATGGGCTTCTGGTTGGTGGCGCTAGTATTAAATTAGAATCTTTTTTACATATTATTGAGGCTGCACCGAATCCTTAGAGATGAACTGCCTCGGATGAGAAGAAATATTTATTTACCAGTAAAAATAAAAGAAATGAACGAGAGAATATTAAGTGTTTTGTAGTATTTTTTATTATCGGGAGAGTTACATGGTGAAGGCTGAAAAAGCGTTTAAATGGGGAATTGCAATCGTTGTTATTTTTGGAATTCTCAATGCATTTTATTTCCTGAATTTAATCATTGCACTAAAGATTGCATTGCCTATTTTATGTGTATTCCTCATTGGAGCGATCTTGCTGCAATCAGGTAAAGGCGGGGGACTGGCTGCTATCGGCGGGTTAGGTGATCAGGCCGCCTTTGGTACGAGAACAAGTACATTTTTGACGAAAGTTACCTATCTTATAGGCGCCGCATTTATCGTTGCTACTATCTTTCTGTTTAAACTATCTATTAATATGAACGTTATGCACACAAAGATTACGCAGCCAGCTTCCGAAGCGCAACATGAGCATACCCATGATCATCCTGACCACGAAGGGCATGAGGGGGAACATGATCATCCGGATGTTCCTCAGGCAGGGAATGGTGGAGATACAAACTCTAAGTTTGGTATGCAAAATATTGCGGAAGAGCCAACCAGACCAGCCCATGAACAACCTATATCGGAGGGTAAAGCGCCGGGAAATCAATCGCCTGATACCCATCCTGCCGGGGAAGGAGAGCAAACATCAAATATCACAGAAGAGCCTGTTGCTGAAGAAGAAACAAAAACAGGACAGAATTCGGGTGAATAGTTTACTGTTTGGGGATTTCAATTCCGCAGGGCAACCCTTTCGGGTTGCTGCTCCTGATCATATATTCCCGGCGGAAAAGCAAGACTAAAGCTTTACCCTGCATCGAATCTGTTTTTTCTTGAATTGCCCCCAGAGGGGCAGCCTTATTTAAATGTATAGGAATTTCAAACAAACTATGTAGTGGCAAGGCGCGCCTTGCCACTACTGTTATAAAAAGCCGAAGGCCTCATTAAATGTATAGGAATTTCAATGTTTTGTTGTAGGGGCGAACCTTGTGTTCGCCCAAATGGAAACACATATAAACGTTTTGAATCGTACAGGACAAGGGCGAACACAAGATTCTCCCCCTACGCCGGTGTTATAAAAAAGTTGCCGAAGGCTTAGTTTAATGTATAGGGAATTCCAGGTTTTTCGTGATGCCATTAACACACCCCTAACCCCTCTCAAGAGGGGAATTGGAAAAGACCCCTCTTGGGAGGGGATTTAGGGGTGGGTAAAAAGTTATTGGGGGTTTTGCCTTTTAAAACCCAACCTAATTTAATAAGTACAATTTATTGGGGACATTGATGCTTAAAAGTATGACAGGATTTGGCAGCGCTGAGTACAAAGATGATGCATGTATGATGCACATAGAAATCCGTTCAGTCAATAACCGGTTCTTAAAGATAGATTCACGATTACCAGATGTTTTACAAACCTTTGAGAATGAGATCGAACGTCCCATCAGGGAAAAAATCGTTCGCGGTACGGTCCTTTTAAATATAAATTACCATTCCCTCAAACAGGAATCCGAATACATCTTAAATGCTGATAAGTTAAGGGAATATCATAAGCTGTTAAACGATATAAAAAAAGAGATGGGTTCCAGGGAAAGAGTATCGGTTAATTCCCTGATGTTACTGCCAGGAATATTCCTGAAGGGGAGAAAGAACCCGGAGAATGCGGATAACATATTATCCCTGGGTGTTACTCTCCTGAATCAGGCGCTCGATAAAATGCTGGAAATGAGGGCTGTAGAGGGGAAAAATCTTGCAAAAGATATTGAGCAAAGAAAAGAATTTATCCTTTCTATGCTTCAAAAGATTGAGATGAGAGCGCCATCGGTGGCCCAGGAATACAGCAAACGTTTAAAAAACAGGACGGCTTCATTACTGGCAGGAACTGATATAGAATTAAATGACAGTAACCTTTACCGGGAAATTGCTATTTTTGCAGAACGGTGTGATATTACCGAAGAGATTAATCGCCTTAAAAGTCATTTAAATCAACTGCATGAAACACTATACTCGGATGAACCTACCGGCAGGAAGATTGATTTTATTGTTCAGGAAATGTTTCGGGAAACGAATACCATGTGCTCAAAAGCGAATGATAGCATACTGCTAAAGGATTTAGTGGATGTAAAAACAGAGATTGAGAAGATTCGTGAACAGGCATTTAACATTGAATAGAAGTATGTAATTTCTCAATCGTAAAGTAGCGGGCAGAATGGGAAAAATAGTAATCATTTCAGGGCCGTCCGGATCGGGTAAGACAACAGTATGCAAGCTGCTTGAAAAGGATCCACGGATAAAAAAATCCATATCAGTAACCACTCGTCATCCCCGTCATAATGAGAAAAACGGAGAGTCCTACTATTTTGTATCTCCTGATGAATTCGAATCTATGATTCAGAAAGGTGAATTGGCAGAATATGCAACGTATTGCGGGTACTATTATGGAACTCCCCTTCAACCGATGGAAGAAGCTCTTACAAAAGAGATTTTTTACTTACTCGAAATAGAAGTGCAGGGTGCATTGAAAATCAAGGAAAAGTTTCCGCAAGCCATAGCAATATTTTTATTACCACCGGAAAAAAGTACCCTGCACCAACGGCTGATCCAGAGAAATACCAATACTGCCAATGATATAGTATGCCGGTTGGAAATTGCTGATAAGGAGTTAGCATACAAAGATAAATATGATTACTGTGTGGTAAATGACGCTCTGGATGTAACGATACATTCTATCCGTAAAATATTAAATCTGACCTGATCATGTCTTATCATATCGTTTTGGGTGTTACGGGAAGTATTGCTGCCTACAAGGCCGTTGAAGTCGTGTCGGGCCTGATAAAACAGGGAAATCGCGTTACGGTAATCATGACGTCAACCGCACAACGCTTTGTAGACCCTGTCACTTTTCGCTCGATTTCTCACAATCAGGTCGTAACAGACCTTTTCATTGATAATGAAAACTATAACCCTAACCATGTATCTCTGGGGGAATGCGCCGATCTTATCGTAGTTGCGCCAGCTACGGCAAATTTTATCGGCAAGGTCATATCCGGTATTGCTGATGATGCATTAACCTGTACCGTTATGGCAGCACAATGTCCGGTAATTATTGCGCCGGCAATGAATGATAGTATGTATGGAAATCCTATTGTGCAGGAAAATATAAAAAAACTTGAGCGTCTTGGATACGTATTTATTGGGCCGGAAGAGGGTCGGTTGTGCACAGGACAGGTCGGAAAGGGGAGATTATCCTCCCTTGAGAAGATTCTTGATGTAATCAAAGAAGAGCTTGCCAAAGGAGGCAGATAGATAGTCATGAATACGATAACAATAAAGGTAATGAAAAAACAAGGGTGTGAGGATTTACCATTACCCCAGTATATGAGTAAGGCCGCAAGCGGTATGGATTTATATGCAGCAGTGGATAATGCTGTTCAGCTTGATCACCATGAGATAAAGCTGATCCCTACGGGTATTCATATCGAGTTGCCATTAGGGTATGAGGCACAGGTTAGACCAAGAAGCGGATTGGCTTTAAAATATGGATTAACACTCTTGAATACTCCAGGCACTATTGATAGTGATTATCGCGGAGAAATAGGGATTATTTTATGTAACTTCGGACAAAATCGATTTACCGTCGAGCGAGGGATGCGGATTGCTCAGTTAGTAATTCAGCCTGTGGTTAAGGCAGAATTGATAGAGGTTGAACATCTGGAAGAATCCCATCGTGGTACAGGTGGTTTTGGTCACACAGGACAATAGCGGCATGGTGAATTCTCATTTCTGTGTGCTGTTCACACATCCCTAACCCCGATTGTATAGAGACGCAAGATTTTGCGTCTCTACAGGGGAATAAAAAGTCCCCTCTTGGGAGGGGATTGAGGG
>SULG01000115.1 GCA_005524015.1 Candidatus Jettenia ecosi | reverse complement strand
ATTTGTTTTTATCAAAGTTAGAACTCGACCCTAACGATAAAAAAATTCAAACTATCTATCAAAAACTCAGAAATCTTGGCGTTATTGCCGCTTAAATATGTCCGAACCATTGTTTAAAAGAGATAGCCTCTTTTTGTTATCATATAGTTGCGATATAAAAATGTCGTTGAATTGCCAATGACTATGATAGTCGTCATATCAATCGGATGAGAGGTCATTTTATCAAGCGTTGTAACAACGATAGTTTCGCCTTCCCTCGTTACATCCTTCACAATGCCGACCGGAGTATGAGGAGATTTATATTCAAGAATAATTTCAGCAGTTTTTTCAATTTGCCAATCTCTTTGTGAACTTTTTGGATTATATAGCACTATAACAAAATCCGCTTCAGCAGCAGATTTTACACGCCTTTCTATAACCTCCCAGGGCGTTAATAAATCACTAAGACTGATAACAACATAATCATGCATGAGTGGCGCACCGAGGACAGCTGCGGCAGCATTTGCAGCGGGGATGCCCGGGATAATTTCAACCGATACAGGTATATTTTCTTTACTGATCATTTCCAGTACAAGTCCTGCCATACCATAAATGCCAGGATCGCCGCTGCTTATAATAGACACTTTTTTCCCGGTCTGTGCCTCTTGAATCGCCGATTTTACACGATCAACCTCCTTCCTCATAGTTGAGGCGATAATATGTTTATTTTCTATGATATCCCGTATGAGATCGATATAAAGTGTATAACCAATAATGGTATCGGAATCTTTTAATACATCTAGCGCCCTCTGGCTAATCTCATATTTTGATCCGGGACCTATACCTACCACATAAAGTTTTCCCGGGCGATGGCTATGGTCACCCCTGGATATTTCTGTTTTGTCAGAATTAATTGTGTTTTCCTCCCAGCAATAAGCGCAGCGGGCTCGCATACCCCCCCCACACCTATTTTCTCTTTAACAAAATCGGATTTACTATATTCTTTCATACAGGTTGCAATTTCACATGCAGAAATAACCCTTAATGGAATACCAAGTTCCTCTGATGCTTGTAATAAACCTGGTTCTTCAGATTTAATATCAATAGTAGAGAGTAATCTAACCTGCTCTATCTCAAGATTTACTTTTTGAAGCGCATGAATAATAGATTCCTTAACAATTTCTGTAGAAATGCCTCTTTTACAACCGATGCCAATAATAAGGTCTTTCTGCGCATCGGTGCCTGTAGTGATTACTGCATCCGTATGTAATATGGCAGCAACCTGGTGAGCCAATTGATTTGCTCCTCCTTCATGACCGGAAAGCATACTGATAACAAAACGTCCTACATCATCGATTACTACTATGGCAGGATCTGTATATTTATCTTTTACATAAGGCGCAATCATCCGTACCACAATTCCAATTGCCATAACAAATATAAAGCCATCATATTCTTTGAAAATCCGATTGACTAATTGATGAAGTGGTTCAGAAAAAGAGGTGATGCTATAGGCAGATGTGTTACACTCTATAAGAGGATTTTTTTCTGGTATCTTTTTCAATACATAGACCGAAGGAGCAGGTTCAAAATCTTTCCCTATCCTTTGTGCAATCTGCAGTCCTTGTTGCGTTAAGGCGATAATAGCTATATTCAAGAGCTTCCCTTCGTGTTTTCTATGGCAAGATGGTAGAACTGTCAGATTATCGTATGGGCAAACCCTGGTTTTGCGCTATATTTTGAGTAATTATGGAGATAGTTACCCTATTTTCCCTTTTCGATAGATTCAAATTCTTCAAGTAATACCCTTTGCCTCTTCGTCAAATTCTTTGGTGTGTGCACAATTACGCGCACATATTGATCGCCATGTCCATGATCTTTTAAGCGTGGCATACCGCTGCCTCTCAGTCGAAATAACGTGTCAGTCTGTGTTCCTGGAGGGATCTTCATCACTGCATTCCCATCTAGTATTGGCACTTCAACCTTCGTACCTAAAGCTGCCTCAGTAAAGGCTATGGTTTTTTCCAAATAAATATCACTTCCCTTTCTTTGGAAAATTGAATGAGATTGCACGGAAATGGTCACATAAACATCCTCCTTTAATTTGCTATTGTCCTTACCTGCTGATATCCTTAAGGTTGTTCCGTTATCCACACCGGGGGGTATCTTTACCGTAATTTTATCGAAACTTTGTACCTGACCATTTCCATGGCAGGTTGGACAAGGATGTTCAATAACCTTTCCCCGACCTTTACAAACAGGGCAGGCCCCTATCTTGATAATCCTGCCAAACCCCTGTAATTGTTCCTGTTTTACTTCTCCCTTTCCTTTACAATGACTACAAACAGCAGAAGATGTACCACTTTTAGCACCATTTCCGCCACAACTCTCACATATCTCTATGCGAGGAATAGCAACTTCTGCGCTAACCCCTCGGTATGCTTGTTCAAGAGTAATCTCAACCAGCGCTCGTTTAATCTGTTCCTCTGGCTGTTCATAAACCCCCCATCTGCGTCTGCCAAAGAAATCACTAAAGACACTGCCACGACCAAAAAAATCTGAAAAAATATTGTGTCCAAAAATATCCTCCAAATCGCTGACGTGACTAAAATCCTGCCATGTAAATCCTTCTTTGCCAAAATCAGAGGCAACACCGGCGCGACCGTATTGGTCGTATCGAGACCTTTTGTTATCATCGATTAATACTTCATACGCCTCTGACATCTCTTTGAATTTTTCTTCAGCTAGTTTTGGATTATCTTTATTAAGATCTGGATGGAATTTTTTTGCAAGGGTACGATAAGCTGCTTTGATCTCTTCTTTCGATGCATTTTTATCTATCCCTAATATCTCATAATAATCTCTTTTGTCTGGCATGGTTCACATCTTATGTTCATTTATAACATTATTCAATAAAAAAGCATATCTCTTCCATTATTTTGTCTCATATTCCTTTCTTTTTTTCGCATCAGTGCCTACTACCAGCTTTGAGAATAACGTAATCGATAAAATAACGATAGCTATTGCCCCACCAAAATATAAGGTCTCCAATGGGTTTTCCCACATTACAATATGTTTTAAAAAAGTAATAACGATGACTACCACAGCTGCAGCAATTAATTTTTCCTTTAAATCATTCAGATCATGTATTCTCAACCAGTGAGGATAGCTAATAGATTGATTTTTATCTACAAATAATTCAAAAAGTCCAATTCCCATAACAAACATTACCACAGCAACCATGAATGAGTCTATAGCAGAAATGAAATGCACGGAGAGTTCAAAGTGATGATCTCCATGATCGAACAGAAAATTGAATATCTCGGGAATACCGCTAATAAACTCCCAAATTCCTGCAAAGATTAAAAAACCAGAGGCCAAAATCGTAAGAATAGAGGCTATTGCTACGAAATATCGTCCAATATGAATGAAGGCATTATTTATTATGGATAGAATATCACGATCAGTCATACATCTCCTTTAATTTTTACTAGAATCAATCTTGTATAGTAACGAAACTTATTTTATTCCTCGTATCCTATTAACTCCCTGATCTTGTTTTTTAATTCTTTTAAGTCGGAAGACTTAATAATATAAGCATCGGCAGACCACGACATAAAATCATCCTTGTAGCTACTATAAGCGGTGTTAATAATTATTGGTATCTTCCGTTCATGTAAAATTCTGCTCATTGATTCAATACCATTCATCTTTGGCATATTGATATCCATCACGATAAGATCGGGTATCTGTTCATTTACCTTTTGTATAGCTTCAAAACCATCCTTCGCAGTAATAACATTATACCCCTCAAGCGATAGTTCCTGTTTATAGAGTAAGAGTTGATTTTTATCATCCTCTACTACGAGAATTGTTTTCATCATTCACTCCTTTTTGTTAAATCACGGTTGCTCCTTTTTCACAGGCAAATAAATAGAGAAAGTAGTTCCCTCAGACAATGAGCTATTAACTTTTATGTATCCCCCATGATCATCTACGATTTTTTGTGATACTGCCAGCCCTACGCCTGTCCCATCCATTTTTGTAGTAAAGAATGGGGTAAAGATATTTTTCATAGTTTTAGCATTCATACCTTTACCTCTATCGATAATATTAATTTTTATGTATTTACCTTCCGTCATGGTTTCAACCGTAAGCATCCCTCCATCTGGCATTGATTCAACAGCGTTTTTTATAATATTTAAAAATACCTGTTTCATTTGAGTTGAATCCATAATAATTTTCGGTATTTTTGTATCTAATTTCTTAGTTAATTGAATATTACCACTCTTAAAGTAGGACTCCATGAGGGAACAAGTATTTTCTAATATTTCATTGATTTGAGATAGTATTTTAACAGGTTCATACGGTTTACTAAAATCCATAATATTTGCAAGGATTTTTTCTAGCCGTTTCACTTCTTCAACAATAACCTCTATACTTTGTCTTGTTTGATTATCTTGATCAGGAGTCCGCAGGATAGCTCTTGCAAAACCGCCAATAGTTACCAGTGGGTTACGGATTTCGTGAGCAATATATGCTGCCATATTGCCTATAACGGCAAGTCTTTCCGAGCGAATTAATCTTTCCTGGGTCTCTCCGAGTTGTTGAATCTTTTCCCCTAATTTTTTATATGCTTCTGCATTTTCAATTGCTAATGCTGCCTGGCTTGCAAAGGTGCTTAAAAGTTGAACATGCTCTTCTGTTATGGGTTTACAACTATAAAAATTATCAGCGCAAATCACTCCAATCGCTTCTTCTTTTACGATTAACGGTACACAAACAAATTCATTTGCATCAATCATGCTTACAAATTTTTTATTAATATTAGGATTATAAAAGGCGTTTTTTTCTAAAATCGGCTTTTTACTCTTTATACATGATACAATGAGCTCTTTTTCATCTGTCAAAGAATATGCCATTAATCTTGTAATCATATGCAATGGAGTATCATCACGGTAATTATCTTCAGATGCTCTAATGAGATCTTCTAACCTTTCATACTTATTGGCTATTTCACCCCATATCTTATATGCTTCTTCCCAGGTGGAGGGTCCAACAGCCATCTTTCCATAGACAATATTTCGTTCTTTATCCACGAGAAAAAGCCTTGAACGGTTGAAACCTAAAGCAGTTCCGGCTGTTACACAGGTCAAAATTAAATGAAGTAGCCGATCAATTTGTAACGTTCCATGCATTAACTCGGAAAGTTTCCGTAATAAAGAAAGTTGACGAATCTTTTCTTCCTTCTCGGTAACATCTATTGAAAATCTAATTAAGGAAATAATATTATCTTTCCCGTCCCTAATAGGTACTGAAATATTTTTAATATATTGCCTTTCTCCTTTTTCTGTAATAAGCTGAATCTCACTACATTGCCTCTCACCATGCGAAAGCATTTTAAGAGCAGAACAATTCGTAATATCCGAACATCCACATTTATACACATCGTAACATGCTTTCCCTATAGGATTGTATTTTAAATTTAACATATCAGAAAGGATTTTATTAGACCAAATGATATGTAAGTCTTTATCTAAAATAGATAGTCCGGCATTGAGTGCGTCTATAATATTCTTGAAAACATCTTCAACGTTATCTTTTAGGATGTGAGGTAACATAACAAAAACTTTTTCTGTGCCTATTGATAAAAAACAGGTAAAAATACAAACCCTGTCCCTATTTTCCTTCTCCTAATCTTTTATAAAGCGCAATGTATTCGAGCGCACTTCTTTCTAATGACCAATCCTGTACCATTCCATTTCTCATAAGCTCGGCCCATCGGATCTTATTCTTAAAAAAGTCTATCGCCTTTACAATAGTAGCCATAAGTAAATCTGAATCGTATTTTTCAAATAAAAATCCATTTGCCTCCTTATGAGGAGCAGCTCTTGAGCCGATGTCGGTTATGGTATCAGCAAGGCCTCCAGTGCTCCGAACTATTGGAACTGTTCCATATTTTAAACTATATAACTGATTAAGTCCACATGGCTCAAATCGCGATGGCATGAGGAATATATCCGCTCCAGCCTCAATTTCATGGGCAGAACGTTCATCAAAAGCCAATTTTACTGCCACTTTTGAAGGAAATGCTTTTGCATAATCCTGAAATAATTTATGATATCGCTGCTCACCATTACCCAATAAAATAAACTGAAGATTTATCTTCATTAAATCCTGAAACTTATCCACAACTAAATCTAATCCCTTCTGCGCGGTCAAACGTGTTATCATTGCAATAAGAGGGATGTCTTTTTCCGGTAGTTTAAATTTATTTTGTAAAGCCCTTTTACAAAGTAATTTCCCGCTAAGGTCTTTTCTTCCATAATTTGCAATTATAAGCTTATCAGTTTCCGGATTCCATATGGTGTAATCAATCCCGTTAATAATTCCATAGAGATCTTTTGCTCTTTCTTTTAACACACTATCCAAACCAACACCATACTCGGGAGTTTGTATCTCTTTTGCATAAGTCTTACTAACCGTGGTGATAAGATCGCTAAAAACGATTCCGCTCTTTAAGAAATTTAGTTTTCCATAGAATTCTAATTGTTTCCAGTTAAAAAGGCTCCAATCCAGACCGGTAAGATTCATATCCCAATGCCAGAATATCCCCTGATACGCAAGATTATGAATAGTCATCATTATCTTCGTATTTTTGAAACATTCTCTTTTTGCATAAGTTGTTTTCAGATAGACGGGAACAAGCCCTGTTTGCCAGTCATTACAATGCACTATATCAGGGCAAATCTTTAACTCTTCGATAGCTTTTAAAGCCGCCTGGGCAAAAAAGATGAAGCGCTCACTATTATCCTCATAATCTTTTGTTGTACAGGGGTAATTGTACAACCCTTTTCTTCCGTAGTATTGATCATTATCCAAAAAGTAAATCGGTACTTGCGTATCTGGCAAAAAACCTCTGTATACAGACCCAATCCTCAATTTATCACCAATTCTTACCTCAACCTGGATAGCTGTTTTTGTCAGAGGATAATGATTCTCTTTTATTATACCGTAGAGTGGCATAATTACGATAATTTCCACACCTTGCTTCTGAATACTTTTCGGTATTGCCCCGGCTACATCGGCAAGACCACCAGTTTTTGCGAACGGTGTGACTTCTGATGATAAATAGACAACTCTCACAATTGTTATCCCTCAATCCTCTTCTCTGTACTTACATTTCTCAGAAATTCTGCAGCGCTTTCCGGTGTCACCGTATTTATATAAAAACCACTACCCCATTCAAATCCTGCAACTTTTGTCAATCGGGGAATAATCTCGATGTGCCAATGATAATGTTCTATCTCTCCAAAAACAAAAGGTGTTGTGTGAACAATGTAATTATAAGGGGGAAATTCTAATGATGCTTCGAGCTTAAGAAGAGTCATCCGTAACACTTGAGCCAGTTCTTCAATCTCGAGTTTTTGCAAATTCTCAAAATGGGAGGAATGATTTTTTGGTAGAATCCATATTTCAAACGGAAATCTTGAAGCATAGGGTGTAAATGCAACAAAGTTATCCTCTTCTACCACAATTCTTACTCCCGTAGATATCTCCTGTTGTACCATATCACAAAATAAGCAACGGCCCCGGTATTTATAAAATTCTTCACATCCGCTCATCTCGTGCATGACAGTAATAGGCACAATGGAAGTAACAATCAATTGTGAATGGGAATGCTCCAGTGATGCCCCGGCAGCTACACCAACATTCTTAAAAAGTAATCCGTAGATAAAACGTTTGTCTTTTTTCAAATCTACTAATCTATCCCGGTATGTCCACAATATTTCTTCGACATGATCATTATCAAGCTCTGTCATAGAAATGATATGCCTTGGGCTTTCGATAATTACTTCATGTGCTCCAATACCGTTCATCACATCGTAGATTCCTTCGCCGCGTTTATTCAAATTTCCTTCAACTCTCAACGCTGGAAATTTATTTGATACCACTCTTACTCTCCAACCTTTCGCATTTGGTTGAGTGCCCTTTTCTCGATATGCCATAATTTCGGGGGGAGTTTTATCCTCATTTCCTTCACAAAAAGGGCAGAAACCACCTTTAATAATCTGCGGTTCTGTCCGAAAATCACTTGGTCGCATAGCCCTTTCTGTAGCAATAATTACCCAGCGTCCCGAAACAGGATCCTTTCGAAGTTCGGGCATTTTCATTTTCCTCCTATATCATGCTAAAAAATAGTTCTCTTCGCTATAGTATTATATCTGCCATATTATTCCATAACCTTAGGCAGGTTCTTCAGTGTTTCCCCAGGATGTACAATTCTTCTCCAGTACTCATTTTTTTCAAATCCCGGACTATGCTCACTATCGTGACATGTCTCACAAATATTTTCATCGGTTAAACCATAAGATGTTTCGTTTACATTCCTGATATGAAGACTTCCAGCGCCATGACAACTCTCACAACCTACGTTTATTAAACTCTGATTCTCTTTATAGTTTAAGAATCCAGAAACATACCCATAACCGGTTGTATGACATTTAATACACTCTGGATCATATTGATGTCCGGAATAAACCAGGGTTTCGTATGATACCCCGTGTGCTGTTTTATTCCAATGATCGTATATCATTTTGTGGCATATCCCACAAGCAGAACTACCTGCATATGCTAATCCATCTGGAAGAGATACCTGAGATATCTTACTCAATAAATCTTCCTCTTTTAACATTCGCTGATACTCTTCGAGTAAAAGTGCCATTTTTTCTGAATCTTTATATTTACGATCTAATGGAATAACATCAACTGACATTCTCTTTGTAGCGTTCCTCTGTATCGAATATTTTGCAATCCCAATATATTTCCCACCTTTTCCAGGAGAAACAATTGGGATATTATTAACATATATTATCGAATCCTGTGGATCATCTATATCATGTCCGGTTATAATTAAGTCTATTTCAGGAAAGAATTTTGCAATCTCTATTGATTCTTCTTTTGGCGTATGTGAAAGAAGTACTAGTATATTTACCTTATTATGTAACCTTTTAATCAAAGGCTTTAGCGCCTGTACTGGCTCATAAATATTGACATAATTTGCAATACTCGTACTGGAAAAAGATTTTGAGAGAATACTTAAAAAGGCAATTTTAAAAGAATATTCAGAATGAGAATATTCTTTTAAGACGTATTGATGAACCTTCATCGAAAATGGAGCAATAATTTTTACATTACTAGCAAGGAAGGTAGTATTGTTTACCTGCGATAAATAACTTAGTAATTGAGGACCTGTTTCAATATCTTTCTCTCCGAGACTATGCAGTACATAACCCATTTCTTGCATTGCACGACCTAAGATCTCCATTTTTATTTCCTCTTGCCGCCCGTACCCCTTGGAGAGGTCTCCCAAACTTACCGGAAGAATTATATTTTTTTGTTTTACAAAAGAATTTATAAAGGTGTGTCTTCTCGAGATACCCCCAATTTGTCCTTCATAACAACCACATGGTTCCAAATTCCCCAGCTCTTCTCCTGAAAATATTATGAGCGCCTGCATTGGAGCGCCATAAATCTTAATAGGTAAAAAAATAAACAAAAAAATAGCACAATAATTAAGATACTTCATAAGAAAGAAATAGTATTTATCCTTTTATTTCACCGTGAATAGGAATAGTAATGACCGGTTGAATACTACTATTCGTATATATCTTTAAGTTTCCCGTAATTTTCCCAACTGCACTATCCTTGCTCAACTTGACATCAATTTTTTTACTATTACTTAACTCAGATACCTGATAATTTACCGTATCAGGATCAAGCTCAATTTTTTCTATTTTTACATTTTTATTCATAAAATTGATAATTACTGTTTTTTTAACATCTTGTCCCTTTTGAATATAACCAAAGGATAAAACATCCGGATAAAAGGTTACATCACCAACAATTTCTCCAAAAAATGGTATATCAATTCTTTCCTGTTTACTACTATTTGTATAGATAAAAATAATTCCTGTAAATCTTCCGATATAATCATATTTATTCATTACCACTTGATAACTATAGTGATTATTATTTATTTTATTTTGAGCAATTGTAATATAAGGGTTTGGCGATTCTACCTTCTTTATTTCAGTTTTTAACTCTGGTATTGTCTTTATCTCAAAACTCCTGGTGCAAGCATCTCCTTTTTTGATAATACCGAAATTAATGAGTTTCTGATTGACTATAACCTCTTCAATTATTTCTCCGGTAATAGTTAATTTATATTGTGGATTTTCCGGATCGTTAGAATTTACCACAACTGATTTTGTTGTTTTACCAACATAATGACCGGGATTAAACTTTATCTCTACTTCTCCCTCTTCATTATTCAATAATTTATCTTTTGATACAAGAGCGGCAGTGCAACCACATGATGATTTAACATTCTTTATAATTAATTCACCAGATCCTATATTTTTAAATTTAAATCCATGTTTTACATTCTCGCCAATATAAATTTTACCAAAATTATATACTTGTTCTTCAAAAATTATTTTAGGCTTTTCTGTGGTTTCTTTATTACTATCTTCAGTTTTTGTAATATTCGCTATTGAGATGTCAAATTTTATTATAAAAATTAAGAGGGTTATTATTATGTAAGTCCTAACTTGTTTCATAATACAAGCATCTCCTAAAACATAAACATACTTAATAATTATAAGCATTATAACAATTTAAATCTTTTGTTTCAGGAAA
>SULG01000114.1 GCA_005524015.1 Candidatus Jettenia ecosi | reverse complement strand
ACTTAAAATAAGATACGAAAAAATATAAGTATAGAGAAGAATACAATCTTAGCGTTTTTTCACAACAAAAACAGGTATTGGCTTCAGTCAGTACAAGTCTACCGCTGCCAACAGGAGAATACGGTTAGGTTGAAAGCGAAATAGGGAGATGAAACATGAATAAGCAAAGCTTGTCTTCTCGTGAAGTTAAGAAAAAAGTTATGGTTGCCGATGATAATCCAGACATACTGGATTCAACAAAAATTATACTTGAAGAGGCAGGATATGAGGTTGAGACAGCAGTTGACGGACAAGCAGTACGAAGACACCATGAAGAGTACCCTGATTTAATCTTACTTGATATATGGCTGGCAGGAATGGATGGAGCAGATATTTGCAAATATCTCAAAGGTCAGGAAACAACAAAACAGACAGCATCTGTAAGTAAAAAGAATCACAGAAAAGAGCGAGAGAAAATAAAAGAAGAATATGAAGCAAGATTACGAATAATTTTTGAAAGCATAAAAGGCTACGCAATCTTTACATTTGATACAACAGGAGTTATAACAAGCTGGAACGCGGGCGTTAAGGCTCTATTTGGCTACGCATAAAAAGAATTTATCGGGAAACACTTCTCAATTCTCTTTACTCCCGAAGATAAGCGTGCAGGATTGCCCAAAAGAGAACAAGAAATTGCTATAAAGGAAGGACGATGTGAGGATGAGAATTGGATAGTAAGAAAAGATAAAAGTCGATTCTATGCCAACGGTCTTACTACACCCATATTTTGCACAGATAAAAAGATAGCCGGTTTTGTAAAGATAACAAGAGATTTCACAGAAAAGCGGGAACTTGAGCAGCGAAAAGATGATTTCATTCATACTGCAAGTCATGAGTTCAAAAATCCTCTTACCAGTATGCAGGCTTTTATCCAAATTCTGCAAAAGCATCTTGAAAAAACAAATGATGAGAAAGCACCCTCCCTGGTAAATAAGGTACAGCATCAACATGACCGGTTGCTTGCACTCGTGAATAGTTTACTTGATGTTGCAAAAATCACAGCAGGAGCAATAGAGTTCCATAAAACAACATTTTCTGTTGGGGCGTGGCTAAAGGAAATAATAGAAGACCTGCAAACGATAGTAGAGCAGCATACCATTATTCTTAAAAATAACATACGTGTTAAAGTATATGCAGATAAAGAGTATCTGACACAAGTAATAGTTAATTTAATCATGAATGCAATTAAATACTCTCCTCAGGCTAATAAGATGATTGTCCGGGTGACAAAAGGTAAGAGTACTGTCACTGTCAGCGTACAAGACTTTGGTATTGGAATATCAAAAAAAAGCCAGGAAAAGCTTTTTGGTTGTTTCTTTCGAGTTGGTGGAACACGGGGTAGAACCATTCCCGGACTCGGATTTGGCTTATTTATTTCAAAAGGAATCATTGAGCGACACAACGGCACGATCTGGGTAAAAAGCGAAGAAGGAAAAGGCTCTACGTTTTCTTTCTCTTTACTTCTTAAAAAATCAACATTTAGCTGAAATGGAGTTGAAATGGGGTCAGGGCAATCACATCAAAATCATCCTAATACTTACCTCAAGAAGCTACTCATGACTCCAGTAGGATATGGATAGTGGCAGGGCGGATTAAGCGATAGCGAATCCGCCTTTTCTGGAAATAGTATTGGTGGATTCGGCGTAAAAACCAGCGTCTTAATCCACCCTAATCGTAACTCGGCAGGTTCAGACCACTTTGAACTTCTGATGATACTTCCTGGTTTGATGTTGTTCATTTACACTGACTGTGCAAAGACAAAAGTTCCGCCCTTACCGCCAGACTTCTTTACCAGGTGAATATCGCTAATTACCATCCCTTTGTCTACTGCTTTGCACATGTCGTATATGGTAATTGCACAGATGGTGGCTGCGGTAATAGCCTCCATTTCTACACCTGTTTTTCCCGCAACTTTCACCTCGGCAAATATGTTAATGGTATCTGAGTTGTTATTTGTATAATCAATCTTAACACTTGCTAAATTGAGCGGATGACACATGGGGATGAGATGAGAGGTCTGTTTTGACGCCATGATTCCGGCTATTCTGGCTACTTCCAGGACGTCTCCTTTTTGAATTTTTTTATCCACGATAAGTTGAAATGTCTCTGGTTTCATGGTAATTTTTGCATGAGCAACAGCAACTCTCTCCGTAACTTCCTTATTGCTAACATCTACCATACGTGATGCACCCTGTTCATCAAAATGGCTTAATTGTTGCATTTTTGCTCATCCTCCCACTTGATGCATGACTACATGCCCTTTACCGGAATGTGCGGGAGGTTTCAAATTTGCAGCACGGATAAATGCATTGGTGAGTATTTCTTCCGTGGGATTATTTCTCAGAATATTTTTTAAGTCTACTTCTCCACCGGATAACAAACAGGAGCGAAGCTTACCATCAGAGGTTAAACGAAGGCGATTACAGGAATTGCAAAAAGGTTGGCTTACCGCAGATACAAATCCCAGTTTTCCTACGGCTCCTCTAATCTTGTATATTTTTGCAGCGCCGCTTCCTAAATTGGGAGAAGGGAGCGCTATTAATTCATTACTCTTTCCGATAATATCGATAATATCAGACATGGGGATGAATTTATCCTCAGAAGCGAGGTTTTCTTTATTCATCGCCATATACTCAATAAAACGTACTTCCAAATCCCGCTCCAGAGTGAGCCTTGCAAATTCCTCAAATTCATCATCATTGATTCCCTTCATAGCAACTACATTAATCTTCGTATTTTTGAATCCCAAATGAATAACATCATCAATACCATCAAGAACATCCTTTAAATTTCCGCCTCGTGTGATCTTTTCGAATTTTGATTCTTCTAAACTATCAAGGCTAATATTTAATCTGAATAGTCCGATTTCTTTCATTATCTTTGTATAGTTCTTGAGACAAATGCCGTTTGTTGTTATGGCAAGATCTTCTATGCCCTGAACATTTCCTAACATACGTAATAGATGTTCAATATCTCTTCGGAAAAGGGGTTCTCCTCCTGTTAAACGAAAGCTTTTGATTCCCAATTTGATGGCATGCTGTACAATCATCACAATTTCTTCATAGGTTAGGATATCTTTGTGCTTTGTGAGTTCCAATCCATTCTCTGGTCTACAGTAAACGCACCGAAGATTGCAGAGGTCAGTTACTGATATTCTTAATCGGTTTATCCTTCTAAAGTATTTATCTATAATGTTCATGATGTGGAGTTTTCAAGTACTTTCTGTATTATAACTCGTTTTGGGTATGATTTGATATTCTTTCATCTTGCGCCACAGAGTTGTTGTGGAAATTCCGAGATTGCTTGCGGCCTGTTTACGGTTTCCGGCGTGTTTCCGTAGCGATTCTATAATCGTCTTTCTCTCTTGTTGCGCCAAAGCGGCTCGGATGCCTCCTCTTTCTGTCATACTATCAACAGGAGTATCTGCCGAAGGTGTATTTTGTAGCGCCAGGTCAGTTACCGTAATGTGATCTCTTTTTGCCAGAGTAACAGACCTTTCAATAACATTTTCTAACTCTCTGATATTTCCAGGCCAGGGGTAGGTTAAGAGGAGCGCCATTGCATCTCCGGATATTTCCGGCGGTTTTCTTTTCAGTTTATTCGAGTATATGTTGATAAAATAGTTAATTAAAACAGGAATATCCTCTTTTCTTTCTCTGAGAGGTGGTAAATGGATTCTGATTACATTAAGCCGATAAAATAAATCTTTTCTAAAAGATCCATTTTTGGTAGCTTCATCAAGATCTTTATTCGTTGCAACAATAATCCGAACATCAAGATAGAGAGGTTTATTATCTCCGACCTTTCGTATTTCTCCATTCTGTAAAAAGCGAAGAAGTTTGACTTGACTTGAAAGTGATGTCTCGCCAATTTCATCTAAAAATAGGGTTCCTCCCTGAGCTTCTAAAAAAATCCCTTTTTTATCTTTCACCGCGCCTGTGAAAGAGCCCATGACATGTCCGAATAATTCGCTTTCCTGTAAATTTTCTGGCAATGCTCCACAATTTACTACGACGAATGGCTTTTCACTCCTGCGGCTATTATTGTGAATTGCGCGCGCAACCAATTCTTTTCCTGTTCCGCTTTCTCCCGTAATTAAAACGGTACTTTCACTGTTTGTCAGTTCCATAAGTATATTAAGAATCCGCATCATCATAGGAGAATTTCCAATAATACCCTCAAACTTATATTTTTCTTTGGTTTCTTTTTGAAGATTATTGACTTTCTCTAATAAACGCTTTTTTTCCAGCGCCCGTTCTATTACAGAAAGTATATCCGAGAGTTGAAAGGGTTTGGTAACATAATCATAGGCGCCTTTTCTCATTGCTTGAATTGCACTATCGATCGTACCGAATGCAGTCATAACGATAATTTCTGTCGATGGATTAATGTGCTTGATATGCGATAGTACTTCCAGTCCATCCATTGCTTCCATCTTCAGATCAACGATAATTAAATCGTAAAGGTGGTCTTTCTGTAGTTCAACAGCCTTCTCTCCGTTATCGACACTATCCACGTAATAACCAGCTCTCTTAAAAGCGATTACGAGAGATTCCCGCATATTTTTTTGATCTTCAACAACCAGAATATTAAACATAATTTTTAAAAAGTTTATGCTGAGATGGTTTTGACTTGTTTGTTTTTTATAGGTAAGCGAATGGTGAATACAGTTCCTTTATTTCGCTTACTCTTTACATCTATTACACCACTATGATTATCTACAATGCGATGTACAATAGAAAGCCCCAATCCTGTTCCTTTTGATTTTTTTGTGGTAAAAAAAGGCTCGAATATCTTTTTTATATTTTCAGGCGCGATTCCCTTGCCATTATCAGCAACGACAATCTCTATCTCATCATTATTGGGTATCTTTGGTCTTCTCACACGGATAAAAATTTGTCCACCTTTCGGCATAGCATCGATTGAGTTTGCTAATAAGTTCCAAAAAACCTTTCTAATCCAATTTTGATCCATATAAATCTTTGGAATGTTATTCTCATACGCCTTCGTAATCTTAATTTCATTATTAAATCTTGCATCTTGCTGGAGCAGGAAAATCGTTTCATCGATAATTTCAACAATATCGCTCTTTACGAAAAGGTATTCAGATGGATGTGCGAAGGTAAGGAAATTTGTTATGATACTATTGAGACGATCTGTTTCTTCAACTACCATTTCAAACAATCTCTGATCGTCGTCTTTTAAGGCCAAATCTCTCTTTAACATACATACTGAATTTGATATTGCACCAAGAGGATTACGTATCTCATGGGCGATCGAAGCTGCTAGTTCTCCGATAGAGGCTAATCTCTCAGAACGCCTTATTTGCTCTTCTATTTTTTTCTTATCCGTGATATCTCTGATAATTCCCTCAATACCAATAATGCTCCCTTTTTTATTTTTGATTGGATATGTATTCTGAGAAACCCAGAGTTCGCCTTTGTTTTTGCAGTAAATCCGGTATTCTAACTCTTTTGAAACTTTTAAATCACCGTTAAGGACATTTTGTATTGTTTCTTTAACTAATTCTATATCATATTTATGGATAATCTCCTTGGCAATGGAAGGATTATCGTAAAACTCTTGAGGATCATATCCCGTTACATTCTTTAATGCGCTATTGAGGAATAAATATCGTCCTGTTTTATCGAGTCTGAATATTACATCCTCGATATCTTCTACAAGGTTTCTATATTTTTCTTCGGATTCTTTAATTTTATCAAAAAGACGTGTATTGTCAATTGCAATAGCTAGCTGAGGGGCAATCTTGTTAATAATATCAACGTGGTTTTCAGAGTAATTATGAATATTTTTGCTCCCGAAGTTGAGGCTTCCAATGATTTCTCCTTTACATATTAAGGGAAAAGATAAACGCGATTTAATTCCCTCTTTAAAGAGAATCGGGTCTGTGGAAAAAGGGCCTTGAGATGTATCTTTAACCATATAAACTTCTCCGTTATCTACCACTTTTCCCGCCAGTGTTCCGTATTTAGAATAATGCAAACCTTCTTCTAATTTGGAGGCGCTATACTCTTTCGATACGGCAAAAATTAAAAACTCATCTCTCTTTTCATCAAGAAGGGTAATGCTCATTCGGTCGAAATTAATAACTTTATTAAGCTCTTCACTGAAAGATTTATATACTTCCCGAATATCGAGTTTCGAGGCAAGGATCTTGTTTATATTGTTCATAATATCCTTCTCTTGTTCAATTCTCTTTCTTTCTGTCAGATCAATAATAATTCCCTCATAACCAATGATGTTATTTCGCTCATCCCGCCTTAAATTACTTGTCATCATACAGGGCACTTTGGTTCCATTTTTCTTTTTTAGCTCTACCTCATAATCCTTAACAAAACCGTTCTTACATACCATTTCCTTCATTGCTTTTCCTTCAACTGGGCTGAAGAACAGGTGCAGGATTAAGTTCAATTTTAAAATCTCATTTTTCGATTCATACTCAAACAAATCCACACCGGCTTGATTAATATCTATAAATTGACATTCAGTATCGCAGAAAAATACAACATCCTTACTCGTTTCAAAAAGGCGCCTATACTTTTCTTCTGATATCCTTAGTTTTTGTGTTCTTTCCTCAACAATCTTCTCAAGTTGCATCGTATAATTATGGAGTATTTCTTCTAATAATTTTTGCTCTGTTATATCCCTTGCAATCATTACAAAACCAATTGGTTTTCCATCCGTGGATTGTCGAGTTGTAAAGGTTGTGTATCCGGTAAATATTTCCCCGTTCTTTCGAATTAATTGCAGTTCGTTTTTATATCTGCCTGTCAATAATGTTGTTTCCAGTATCTTTCTAACCTTACCTGATGCAACATCTTCTTTTGTATACAATATTTGAATGCCCGACTTACGAATTAATTCTTCCGGCTCATACCCATACATTCTTTTTGCACCCTCATTGAATGCCAGAATGTTTCCATTAAGGTCACTTGCAATAATTGAATGCTCGGTGGAGCCAACCAGAATACTATTTAAAAAGTTTGTTGTCTCTTGCAACTTTGATGTCTTTTCCTGTACCGATTCTGCCATCACATTGAATGCATCCCCTAATTCTCGTACTTCATCTTGTGTTTTTACCACTACTCGTTGCGATAAATCTCCTGCCGACATTTTACGGGTTGCAATTATTAATTCCATAATGGGATTGGCTATCTTCTCTCCAATGAAAAAGGCAAATACAATTCCAGCAAATGCCAAAATTACTCCGGCAATGGTTAAGTAAGAAAGTATCTTTAAAAAGGGATTTTTTAAGCTATTCATTGCCAGGGATATTTTATCAACACTAATTTCTGTAATAATACCCCATTTAAGTTCAGGGATCCAAAACCATACCCCCAGCACTTTTTCTCCTGTGTAGCTTATATAACCGTCTACATCAAACCCATCATTGCCTTTCAGGCAGGAGATTACACTCCTTGTAAATTTTTTAGTTTGCGGCTCAACAACTGCAAGCTCCAACATGGTATTTTTCTTAGCATCCTTTATATCCTTCGATTGCTTCTCAGAATTTAATTCAGAGATCATCACGCCATGTTGATTAATAATATATACATCATAATTATATCCGTAAGGTATTTCTTTCCATTCCTTCTTAAGGAAAGACAAATCAGTTTGGATCATCATTACCCCTGATACATTTTTACCATTCCCTCTTATAGGCAGAGAGATACAGACTGGAAGTAACCCTGATGGCTGATTTGTCGGTTTACCCTGACCATGAAAAAGCGAAGAATGAGTATCTGAAATATACGATATACCCTTTATGGCATGTTGAAAGCCTTCACTGTGAGATATGTCTAATTTTATAAGCTTCTCATTTGTTGATGCTGTGATGATGCCAGATGTATCGCTCACGATAAATTCGTGAAAATTTACTTCGGGAGAAATGTGAGCGATGGATTGTAAAATAGTATCAGCCGGCGCTTTTGTCAAATCGGTTGCAGATATCAGGAGTAAACTATGAGTAAGATGCTCAGCGGTATTTCGCAGTGTGTTTAACCAATCATGTATCTGTGATACTCTCTTAGAGCCGACTAATTGTAGATTACTAATGGTTGTTTCTTGAAAGGATTTTCGTGCTGTAGGATATGCGATGAGTCGCATTACCAATAATGGTGTAAGGACAGCGATTAAGAAGAGAAAGATTAATTTGTTTTTTATTGAGCGAAACATATCGCTGCCTTTGCCATTACCGTTGAATTATTCATTTATAAAAATGGTTTTGGGAAGGGGATGCTTCGAAATGTGATAGAAGAGATGATTCAAGATTGAATACTCTTATGTATTTCTACTGAAAAAACACTAAAGCATACTTGTTCCTTTAGATTATAATTTATTCGATATCAGTAGAGTTGCTAAATTAATGATTTATTGGATCCCTCAATAAAATCCGGATCTACCGGTATCTTACCTAAAAGAGGAATCTCCCGAAATTCAGTAACTTTGTCTGCTTCATCCTTACGGGTTTTAACAAATTCTTCACACTTCTTAACAATTTTCTCAAATGACTTTGCTGCATCAGAATTGGGATAGGCTGCCACAAAGGCTTCGCCATTATCGCATTTTTCTGTAATTCCCGGATCTAAAGGTATCTTACCAAGAAATGCTACACCTAATTCCATACAAATTTTTTCCCCTCCACCTGTTTTAAATACGTTGATATGCTGGCTACAATGAGGGCATACAAGGCTACTCATGTTCTCAACAACTCCGATAATAGGAACATTACTGTCTCGGGAAAAGAGTACCGCTTTTTTTACATCTAATAAAACCACATCTTGTGGAGTTGTAACTATTACGGAACCATCTACTTTCCCAATAAGTTCTATAATGGAAATAGCTTCGTTTCCGGTTCCCGGTGGTAAATCTACCAGGAGATAATCTAAATTTCCCCAACATACGCTTCCCATTAATTCACAGAGAAAATCCCATTTTGCAGAATCTCTCCAAATAACCGGCATTGATGGGTCTTCAATTAAAAAGGAAAGAGAGGCAACTTTTAAATTTGGCAATACTTCCAAGGGTAGCACGCCGCCACTGCTCCCCTTAAGCCTTTTCCCTTCTACGCCTAACATTATCGGGATATTAGGACCATGGATATCTGCATCAGCTATTCCAACCTTATAACCCTTCTGAGCCAGGGCAACGCCAAGGTTTGTTGTTACCGTACTTTTACCTACCCCGCCTTTATTGCTCATCACAACAATTTTATAGGTAATCTCTTTCATCCGTTGAACAATTACCCATTTGTTATGTTCTATTTGATCTAATTGGCAAGATAATTGTTTCTCGCAAAGCTCACAGGTAAAAGGAATTTTACAATCTTGCATGGAATTCTCCCTTTAATGCATATTCAACTATGTCCTTATAAAGGCGGAAAGTTATCTTTTTGTGGTAATCTTAATAGCACAAATATTATTTATTGTATGGCAGGCATGCTCACAAACCCCGCAACCGACACATTTATCAGGGTTAATCACCGGCTTGCCGTCTTCCTGGTATATTGCATCTCCACGGAGAGGGCATTTTATAAAGCATAGTTGGCAATCCTGATCTCCCCATGCTAAACATTGTGACCGGTTAATCTTTGCGATACCTATCCTGACATTGTCCACCCGTTCGATAGGTTTTAGGGCGCCTTCTTTACAAGCCGCACTACAGAGTAACCCATTGCATAAAACACATGGATTTTCTTTTGGTATAATAATAGGCGTGCCTATGGCTACATCTGCCAGCCCAGTAGATCTCTTGATAGCCTTTGCAGGACATACTTTAATACACTCATCACATCGGGTACATAAGGAGAGAAATTCTGCTTCTTCGACTGCACCAGGAGGCCGCAAATACTCTCCTTTTGGCATTATGCGATTGACTTTTTTCTGAGCATAGTCTGCGACTGTATTACCCATGAAGGCAAATAAGTCTTTAAAAAGCTGTCGCCTATCTACTGTTTTTTCCGCATTATCCATACACAGCGAACATAAAGAAATTAATGGTAAAAACTAAAATATAGTTAAAAGTGTAATAAAGTGTACTTAAACAAAAATAGGTTGTCAAGGTGAAATCTGATCCACGTAACGCAACTATTGATGAAGAATTAACAGAATTTAGTTTGTTTTTGAAATGTATTTTTTATAATTTATGGATTATGAAACCAAAAGCTCTGGTAATGTCTATTGTAGGCAGATCTAACAGTGGGAAAACTACCCTTATGGTAAGGCTCGTTAAAGAATTGAAATTGAGGGGTTATAAACTTGCCACAATTAAACATAGTCATCACCATATTGAATTAGATACAAAAGGTAAGGATAGTTGGTTGTATTCGCAGGCGGGAGCTGATGCGGTTGTGGTATCTTCTCAATCGATGATGGGTATTATTCGCTGGACATCCGGAGAATTTCTCCTATCAGATATTGTGAGCACCTATTTACAAGATATGGATATTGTTCTTGTTGAGGGTTATAAGGCTGAATCAATACCAAAGATAGAAGTGTTTCGTACTGAGGTTAGCTCTGAGTTAGTATGCCAGGGAGATAAGAACTTGATTGCGGTTATTGGAGACAAAGATCCTAAACTTGGTATACCCTTTTTCCACATCGATGACAAAGCCTCTTCGATTGTTAATTTTATTTTATCGGATCTTAAGATTTAGTATGTAATTAC
>SULG01000113.1 GCA_005524015.1 Candidatus Jettenia ecosi | reverse complement strand
GTAAATACTATCATGATAATCACTCCAAACACTGCTATTTGTATCTCTTTGCACTTGTTATCATGTTATCTTATACGGATCAATATAAAATCATCTTGTTCCATTTCAAAGCAAGAAGAGACGGTAGTGGCAAGGCGCGCCTTGCCACTACTGAATATATCTTTGCTAAAAATGTCAAAATTGTTTTTGGAAGATACTACTCCCATGGTGAAATCTCATTTAATGGTTTGCCTTCTTAGATTGGAGAATTATCTTATTTTTTCTAAATTGACTTATCAAACAAAATAAAGATAGCAGAAGAGTGAATAATGATTACATTCGATCAGGTGAATGTATGCCAAGGATGCTAAGGCCATTTCTTATAACTTGTCTGGTAGAATCTACCAGTAATATCCTGGCCTTAGTAATTTCCTCATCATCAGACAAAACACGGTGGGTATTATAAAATCTGTTCAGGTTGGCGCACACATCGATAAGATAATTGGAGATTAACGAAGGCTCGTAAAATTCTGCAGCCTTCAGGATCGTAGAGGGGAATTGTGATAAATTTTTGATGAGGGTAAAGGCTTCATCTTCCTTCAATAACTCGTAGTTTATATCTGCTGTTACGAGCTTACCATATTTTCTCAGGATACTGCAGAGACGGGCATGGGTGTACTGGATATAAGGACCGGTTTCTCCCTCGAAGTTCAATACCGCTTCCCATTCAAAAACGACGTCCTTTGTCCGCCTGGTCGATAAGTCAGCAAAGATAACAGCCCCAATACCAACCTCTTTTGCCACGACATCTTTATTTTCTAATGAGGGATTTTTCTCTTCTATAATCTTTCTAACACGCTCAATTGCTTCAATTAACAGGTCTTCCAATAAGATGACCTTCCCCTTCCGGGTAGACATCTTGCCGTCTTTAAACTTCATAAGACCAAAATCCACGTGCACACAACGGTTTGCCCAGTCGTATCCCATCAATTCCAGGACTTTGTAGACCTGCTTAAAGTGCAGCTTTTGTTCTGAACCAACCACATAGACCATGGTATCAAAGTTGTAGGTCTTCATCCGGTATTCAGCGGCTGCAATATCACGGGTGGCATAGAGGGTCGCATCGTCTTTCTTGCGTAAGAGACAGGGAGGCATGTTGTAAGGTTCCAAATCAACAATCAACGCCTCTTCACTAACCTTTGTTAAGTCTTTTTCTTTAATTCGCTTTACCGTGTCCTCGACCATCGTATTGTAAAAACTTTCGCCAATAAAGGCATCGAAATGTATTTCCAGCATATCATAAATCTTTTGAAACTCTTTCAGGCTAATATCCTTGAAATGCTGCCATAATTCTTTTGCCCCAAGATCCCCTGCTTCAAGTTTTTTGAACCATTCCCTTGCCTCATCCTCCAATGCGGGATTCTTTGCCGCCTCCTGGTGAAATCTTACATAAAGATTGTTCAGATCCGTAACGGTATACACCTTCCGTGCACCCTCATCTCCCCACTTTTTATATGCCACAATCAATTGTCCAAATTGTGTCCCCCAATCGCCGAGATGATTAATCCCGACACAGTTATATCCAAGGGTTTTATAGATATGGTAAATCGCATTCCCGATTAGCGCAGAACGGAGATGGTGAACGGCAAGGTGTTTGGCAATATTCGGGGAAGAATAGTCTATAACAACAGTCTTGCCACTACCTACATCTACACTGCCATAAAGATCTTGCTCTTCGTGTACCTTTTTCAATACTATCTTTGAGAATATTGCCTTATCTACAAAGAAATTTACATAAGGACCTATAGCCCTTATTTCTGCAATTGGACTGATGGGGTGTAAGGTTCTGGATAGTTCTTCAGCAACACTATTTGGTGGTTTTTTGAGTATTTTTGAGAGGGTATAACAGGGGAATGCATAATCACCCATCTTTTGGACGGGTGGTATCTCGATAAGCTTTTCTATCTCATCTTCCTGGAGGTTTGTTTTTTCTTTTAATAAAGATGCGATACTTTTTACAAAATAATCCATTTAAATCAGACCCATCTTCTTTTTTACTTCACTCATCGTATCTCCTGCTATTTCCTTACACCTTTTAGCGCCGGTGTGTAAGATGTTTAACAGGTAATCCTGATCATTGGCCAAATGCTCATATTTCATACGAATAGGAGTTAGCGCCCCGATGATATTATTTGACAAAATCTTTTTACACTCAACACAGCCAATCTCAGCAGTACGGCACACCGCATTGATAGTTTCAATCTGTTCTTTTTTGGAAAAATGCTTATGCAGGGTAAAGAGATTACAAATATCAGGATTACCAGCGTCAGTGCGCCTTTTTCTGTTCTCATCGGTTACAGCCGTCGAGAGTTTTTTCCCTATTGATTCAGGCGTCTCTACCAGCGATATATAATTCCCGAGACTCTTACTCATCTTTGTCTTACCATCAAGCCCCATAATCCTTGAGGCTTCAGAAAGGATTTCTTTCGGTTCCGGAAACGTTTCTCCATACCGTGTATTAAATTTTCTCACGATTTCCCGTGCAAGCTCAATATGCTGAACCTGATCTTCACCTACCGGAACAGCTTCACTCTTATAAATCAAAATATCGGCAGCTTGTAAAATGGGATAGGTAAACAGCCCTGCATTAATGTTTTCGGCGTTCTGTTTTGATTTGTCTTTAAATTGGGTCATACGCTCTAAATGGCCCATAGGAGTTATTGTGTTTAATATCCATGCAAGCTCGGTATGCTCTGGCACGTATGATTGAACGAAAACAATGCATCGGTCAGGATCCAAGCCAGATGCAATATTGACTGCTGCTGCATTCAGGATTCTTTTTTGCATATCTCCCGGATTGTATTCAATAGTAACTGCATGATAATCTACAATGCAAAAGATACACTCATACTGATCAATCAGCCGTACCCAATTCTTAATGGCCCCTAAGTAGTTGCCAATATGCACATCACCGCTAGGCTGAATTCCACTAAATAAACGTTTTTTCATAAGACTATCCTATTATTTTTCACCGCAGAGGGCACAGAGAACGCAGAGAAATAAGAAAATTATGAATAACAAAATTTTTCTGAGTAGAGATAAGTTTAAAACCTGTCTCTACCATAACTATTAAATATTTTTTGTCTCTGCGATCTTTGCGTTCTCTGCGGTAAATATTGTATTTATAAAACCTTTGGTAATAACTTTCTAATTCTTCGTGCTGCCTCTCTGGTATTTTTAATACTTGGTACCAGGGCAAAACGTACATACCCTTCACCAGGGTTTTGTCCGCTTTCTGTCTTATCACTAATCCATGCGCCCGGCGTCGTTACAATAGCAATATCAGGCGAAAGCAGTTTTCTGGCAAAGTCCACAGAGCTCATGCCCTGAGGTACCTTTTGCCACAAATAAATGGTAGCCTCCGGGGTACAATTTGGGAAATTGACAGAGTGAAATGCATCAACCAATAAATCCCTTTTGATTTTATATTCCGCTCTCATCTTTTCCACGTGGGTCTCATCACTGAGGGCGGCAATAGCTCCATCCTGAATAAATGTGGCCGTGCCCGAATCAATATTAGTTTTTACCTTTTTAAATATATCGATAATCCGCTTATCACCGGCAACCCAGCCAACCCGATAGCAAGTCATGGCGCTCCTCTTAGAGAAGGAATTAAATACGATAACACCTTCCCTGGTAACCTCCAGGATGCTATGAGGAGCCTCTTGAAAATAAATCTCGCTATAGGCCTCATCTGAGGCAATAATGATGTTATATTTTTTACCAAATTCTACAACTTCTTTTAAATATGGCAAATGCGCTACAGCCCCACTGGGACTGTTCGGATAGTTAATCCAGAGAATCCTGGCCTTCCTGCAGACCTCTTCCGGAATGGATTTCAAGTCTATGAGAAATTTATTTTCAGCAAGAAGCGGTACATAATAAGGAATACCCTCGGCAAACAAAGTACCCCGCGTATAGGGTGGATAGCCAGGAGAGGGTATAATTACATAGTCGCCCGGGTTGACAATTCCCTCAGGAAAATTAAATACAGCTTCTTTTGAACCAATGGTTGATGAGATTTCTGTGGCTGGATCCATTTGTACGCCAAACCTTTTTTGAATCCACTGGGCGATAGCTTGCCGGAATTCAAGTGCGCCAATATAGCTGGGATAACCGGATGATTTACGTAGTGTTATTCCTTTTTGTGCCGCCTTACGCACAATCTCAGGCGTTGGTACCGTAGGGTCGCCAACTCCAAAATCAATGGGGATAATACCCATCGTTTTTAACTTTTCAACTTCTTTGTCAACTTCTGCGAAGGCATACGCACCAATGGATTGCAACCTCTTTGATGCCGTAATCTCCATAAATACATCATCCTTTCTTCTAATTTTTGTGTTGGTTTGCTACTCTATTTTTTTGACGGATCTGTAGTCGCAGGCGCCATCGGTTTAACAGGACTTCTTTTCCCGGTCATTTCTTTAATTTCTATCTCAAGGACATTCGTCCTACTCAGCATTGCATCAGTAAAAGGAGCTTTGGGATTTTGTGGCGCATACTTATCGGCAAGCTTCTGAAGGGCATTATTCTTGGCATGTATATCGGTAAGTATTTTTATACTGCCAAACAGAACGACAGATCTATAAGCAACAGAAGAACCACAGGTAGGCTGTTTTATAATTACATTTTTAACCTCTTCTACTTCAAAACAAACGTTCTGATTAACCCGTATGTTATCTAACTTTCTTCCTTCATTTGCGCAATGGAGAAAAATCTTTGAGGTCTCTTTGTCATAGGTGAAATTCATTGGTGTAATATAGGGAACCCCGTTGGCGCATGTCCCTAATCTCCCCACGGTAGCAGTTGAAAGGACATCTTCGATCTCAATCCTATCCGTTATTTCTTTATCTTTTCTTCTCACTGATTATATTTTTCTTCCAACGGCTTCTGCTACAGGTTTCAACTCCTGCATCAGCTCATCAAAGGATTCGAGGGTGATTGTTTGCGGACCATCCACAAACGACTTTTCAGGTTCAGGGTGAGTTTCGATTAATAAACCATCAGCACCCACAGCGATAGAACCTTTTGACATTGGATTAACAAGACTTCTCTTTCCTGTTCCATGACTTGGGTCTACAATGATGGGGAGATGCGTCATTTCCTTAAGTTGTGGAACAATGCTTAACGATAAGGTAAATCTGGTGTGCGTCTCAAATGTTCGGATCCCCCGTTCACAGAGAATTACATTCGGATTATTCTGTGCCAGGATATACTCTGCTGCTAAAAGAAATTCTTCAATCGTAGCAGACATTCCTCGCTTTAAGATTACTGGCTTCCCCGATTCACCTACTGCCCTCAAAAGCAGAAAGTTTTGCATATTGCGGGTTCCGATTTGTAATATATCACTGTATTTACTCACTAATTTTACATGCTCAGGAGTAAGCACCTCGGTAACGATGGGCAGACCTGATGCTTCGCGGGCATGGGCCAGATGTACGAGACCTTCTTCCTTGAGGCCCTGGAAGGTATAGGGATTACTTCGTGGCTTAAATGCGCCTCCCCGTAACGCAGTTGCGCCTGCATCTCTTACCCTTTTGGCAATTTCAATAATTTGCTCTTTACTTTCTATAGCGCATGGTCCTGCAATAACGGCAATGTGATCGCCCCCTATCTTTTTACCATTATTAAAATGGATGATCGTTTTAAAATCTTTTCCCTCTTTACTGGCTAATTTATAGGGCGCAAGAATCGGAACGGATTTTTCCACACCTGGCAAAACATCCCAAAAATCTTTTGGCACAACCCGTTCATCCCCAATAATCGCAATTACATTCCGATTGGTTCCTTGTAAGAGGACCCCTTCTAGGCCAGTCTTTTTTACACTATCGAGAACGTGATCGATATCCTTTTTTGTAGATTCAGCCTTCATTACAATAATCATTTAACTACACCTCCACCAAATTTGTGGGCAAAAAAAAGCCCTAAAACTAACTGTTTTAGGGCAATATGTTTAACTTCCATTATTTTAATATCGAATCCTAAGATCGCCCGCTTTTATGACAATATCGAAAATAACAGAAAATAAAATAAGACTTTATAAGAGATTTCATAAGCATAAAAACCATTTCTCGATATACCCTTTGCAAGGTAATTAATAATCTTAACAAGTATTAGTTTCCGGAGTAATACTCTGTTTGTTATGAAATTTAAGTGTTAAAGTTTACCTAACAGGGTATTTATTGTCAAGCGTAATTTTAATGTATTATATTTATTAGTCTTACGCTGAAAAGGGCTGAAAAGATAGAGTGGATGAAGAAAAGTAGTAGGTAAGCCTATTTGTTTTAAAAACGCTGTTATTTTAATTTAATTACTTAATTTTTATTTGGAGAACTAGTAATATTTTAACTATAATAATAGCATATAAATTAGGTATTCAAAATAGAGAAATATCTAAGTGTTGATGGATAAGCATTAATTTGCAGTTACCATATTCGGTTCGGTATAGAATGTCATCGATTTCATATGAAAAAAAGTTATATCAACGCCTTAAGACCCTATCGGATGCCTTTTTACTATCTTCCCGGGACTTGGATTACAAGGCGGTTTTACGGGCTGCAACTAAACATTTTAAGGTATTTACAGAGGCAGACGCATCTGTACTCATGTTACATGATACGAAGAAAAACCTCACTCCGGTTTGTTCTATGGGAATTCCTATCTCTAAGGTCAAGGACACAAAGCTCCCGTCATCCACAAGGTTAAAGAATATCCTTGCCCATCCCGTTTTAGATGTACGATATGCCTCTTTTATGAATACACCCTTTATTCAAAACAGGAAGCTTATTGGCTTATGCGCTGTATTTAGTACCGTGCCTGAGAAGTTTGATATCTTTGAACATAATAAATATGAAAATCTCTTTTTAACCATATTAGCTAGCTATATTGCAGTAAGTGTTGAAAATGCCATTTTAGCCAACTCTCTTCAGTTAATAGAACATTCCAAACCTGAACAGAAAAACTCCCCCGATACAATTGACAATTTAGCGCCATAAGTATTTTTTATCATCCCTCATACATAATGTAAGGTACATCCTGCAAGATCACCTTATAGCTTTTTCCATCTTACCTGGTTATAGCTTGTTGTTCTTTTCTGCACTCAACAATAGTATGTATTTCACAGTTTTTATAAGAATATATGTAAAATTTAAAAGGATTGATTTTTATTAATCCTAAATTACAATATAAATTGTGATGAGAGATCTCAGATTTGGCTCTATCATTTTTAGAAAAATATGTGCAAAAGAGGATCTTTACCTGTAAGTGAGACAGCTAACCTACCCGTAATTTTTACTTTCCTGAGATGAGAGTTTATACATTTATATCTCAAATTCTTTATTTGTAAGATAAAATCAATTGTCTTATAACAACGTTACTTTCATAAAAAGTGAACAGGGGTATCTCTCTAGATTGCTTCGAATATCTCATCCTTCTCGATGATAATGAGAAGACTATTGGCGTAATAAACCAGGATGAGGTGAAGCTTACACAGTGAAAGGGGTGAATGTGAAACTCTCAGATGTATTAACGGAAAACCGTATACTTATCAATATACATGGGAAGGACAAATATGATGTTTTAGAAAAGATGGTACATGCAGTAAAAACTTCAGAGAAAGTAAAAGATGTTGAAAATCTCTTAAAAAAGGTACTTGAACGCGAGAAGATTAAAAGCACAGGAATCGGAGGCGGCATCGGAATCCCGCATGCCCAGACCTCCGGAGTTACTGATATTATTGCATGCTTAGGAATTTCAGAATCAGGGGTAGAATTCAATTCCCTTGATGGAAAACCAGTACATTTGATTTTTTTAATCGCTACCAGGGAGCGAACAAATAATACCTACCTCGGACTTTTAAGCCGAATAGCCCGTCTCTTCATTGATGAGCCTTTCAAACAAAAGATCATTCAATCCACATCGCCAGAAGAAATCATAAACCTTATCAGAGAAAAAGAAAAGGAATAGAATAAAAGAAAGTTATTTTTATGGATTCGATACACTTTTCAACCACAATAATTATTTTTATGCTGATACTCTTTTTTTTGCTTCTCTTCGTCTCCGCCTTTTTTTCATTATCTGAGACAGCGCTTTTTTCTCTTAATAAGATACGGCTGGATTTCCTCATGAAGCAAAATAATAAAAGAGCCATCTCTGTTTACAAAATTATTAACGAACCAGATAAGCTCCTCAGTACCATCCTTACAGGAAATAACATTGTTAATACCGTAGTATCAACGATAGGAACAACGGTTGCAATATATTATTTACACGAGTGGGGTGTATTTATGGCTCCCATTATTGTTGCTCTTATTTTGCTGCTCTTCGGAGAAACCTTTCCGAAAATGCTTGCAACCCAGTTTCCCGATCAGCTTTCATTATGGATTGTCAAACCATATGAATGGATACGATGGATTCTATCACCTATTGTCATGCTAATTACCTATGTTGCCTGCCTTTGTTTTAATCTCTTTGGCGTAAATATCAAATATAAAAAAATAATTTTCAGCCGTGATGAGGTAAAACACATTATTAATGAAAGTGGAGAGACTGGTGTATTGGCTGATGGAGAACATGCGTTGTTACATAAGGTATTTGAATTTAATGACAAGCTTGTAAAAGAAATTATGGTGCCCAGGCATAAGATTGTTGCCATAAATGCCGATACGTCTCCTGAACATATCGTGAGGATTGTTACAGAAGAAGGTTATACAAGGTACCCCATATACAAACATTGTATTGATAATACCATTGGAATAATCCACGCAAAAACAGTTATCAACATACTACTCAATAATCCATTATTCATCCTTGAAGATCTCATGATGGAACCTTATTTTGTCTCCGAGGATGAGAAAATTAGTAAGATATTTACCGATTTTCAGAGAAAGGAATTACATTTTGCCCTGGTTAAAAATACCGAGGGAACTATTTCCGGATTAATCCAGATAAAGGATATTTTAAAGGTTATCTTTGGAGAAATGAGAGAAAAAACACTATAAATATGACACTACCTGTTATTTCACTAAAAGCAAAAAGAAATTCCCTTCATCCCTGGATATTCGACAGAATGATCCGCCATCCCCAAAAACGCTTAAAACCAGGCACGTTGGTAGAGGTAGTATCCAAAGAAGGGGTATTTATCGGCAGGGGTATCTATAATTATAAAAGCAATATTGGCATTCGCCTATTGACTGAAAATGCATCTGAACCGCTCAATAAGGAGTTCTTCTTAAGAAAGCTTCAGCAAGCCAAGATGCTTCGTGAAGAAGTTCTGGGAATTCAGAAGATCTCGAATTCTTATCGGCTGATACATGGAGAATCCGATGGTCTATCCGGATTGATTATCGATAAGTTTGCTGATGTGTTTGTTATAGAACCATACTCTGCCGGGTATGTTGGCACAATAGAATGGATCGTATCCTCTTTACAGTCTCTTTATCCAGGCGTACGGGTCGCAGTACGCCCTGATGAACGAACCGCAGCAAAAGAAGGAATAGATTTTTTACCAGTAGCAAAGGATTATCCAGGTCCGGGTTTTGTAGAAATCAAAGAAAATCTGTTACAGATGGGGGTAAATCTCGAGACAGGGCACAAAACAGGATTTTTTCTTGATCAGCGTGAAAACCGCTTAACACTATCACAATACTGCTCCGGTAAAGAGGTGCTTGATTGTTTTTGCTATACGGGAGGATTTGCTATCTCTGCAATGTTGATGAGCGCAAAATCAGCTACCGGGATAGACCTGGATGAAAAGGCATTGGAAATGGCGCAAGAGAATGCACGCCTGAACTCTGTAAAGGTAACCTTTCAACACGTGAATGTATTTGATTATCTTCGCACGATGCATGCAAAAGGAGAGCAAACTGATGTTTTAATCCTCGACCCTGCCAAACTTGCTGGCCATAAGGATGAAATGAAGCGGGCGCATCGTACCTATGGGGATATTAACCGGCTTGGTATGCAGGTTATTAGGCCAGGCGGCATTCTACTGACGTGTTCTTGCTCAGGGCTTGTCTCTGAGAAGGATTTTCTTTCCATCCTGACCCGTTCAGCCGCAGAAGCAGGAGTTGTGCTCCAGATTTTCAAGGTTGCCGGCGCATCATCCGACCATCCCTTTTCTACCATTTTTCCCGAAGGGAGATATCTCAAAGCCGTTTTTGCGAGAGTATTTCCCTATATAAAAAAAGGTATAGAATTCCATGGTGAAACCAAATACGCCAGCATGCGTCAGAACACAATCCATACGTAGAGAAGCAAAATCTTGCGTCTCTACCATATTGTCTGATATTCGAGAGGTTTTCTTTTAAGCTGATCAGAAGAAATAGTTTTTAACGGTTGATAGGTTGCACCGTCAAAGGCGAAATAATTTCTGAGTCCTTTTCAGAAGAAATACCCGTTGCATATAACATTTCCATGCTGGATTCCCGATAAAAACATTCGGGAATGACAAATGGGAAACAGGGGAATAACAGAAAACACCGTGGAATAGCAGGAAAAACACCAGGGGATGATACACCGTATGGGCAAATAATCCCTGTTCAAGACATACAGAAACAGGGTGTACCCCGTCGTCCCAAAAACCGCTTACCTCAGATGATCCTGTCTCCTGGTGGCAAGGGTTTTAAAAGAATCACTCCTCATTATGCCTTTTTCTTTCCTTTCCGAAATTATTTCCTGGAAGGAGCCATGTAACCTCTTCAAAAATCAACCACCATCTCTCAATACCCATGAAAACCTCCTGAATGTCAG
>SULG01000112.1 GCA_005524015.1 Candidatus Jettenia ecosi | reverse complement strand
TAGCGTGAGTTTATTACGAAAAAGGTACTTGCTGTTTTTAAACCCTTGATAATAAATAGGCTAGGTGAAATAATAACGTATACACTAAAAAGAAAATATAGCTACACATATTACGATATGTTATATTACTTCAGAAAATATACAGATTTCGTAACTTATTATATAATAAGGAGTTTCAGTGTATACAAAAATTATACATACATACATATTATGAAACATAACAACTTACTTCCACAATAGTACCTATTATATAATAAACTCACGCTAGTAAATATTGATCACTATGATTTTTCTTTTTTGCTTGCTGCAGTTTCTTTGTACTTATCTGTGTTAATCTGTGTCCCATTGCATATCCTTACATCGCCAGAGATTCTCGTTCCCTGCTTTTGGGCGAATATATGTTTGTGGAAATGAAAAAAGTTGTATTCCTGTTTTTATTGAGATTTACCAAAAGAAAATTTTCCCTGAATACCTCCTACCGTCATAAATAGCTCTGAGTCGCTTTTTGTCAAAAAGAGGAGGACACGTTCGTTGGTTTCGAAGACAGGACTATCTTCCATTCCCGGTGAGAAGATAACTTTTATCTCCATCCCGGCAGTAAGTTTTCCCTTAAGTATACATTCAACGAAAATAATGGCTTCCCGGTTGTCTCTCTTTGAATGAATCTCTTTAACCTCTCCGTATATGACGAGATCAGAACGGGCAATAAGTTCTGAGTTATCCATTCTCAACATAATACTATATGCTGGTGTGGAGGAAAAACTCAATAGACATAGAATAAGGAAGAGGAGGAAAATCCCCCTCTTCCTTTTTACCTTTTTATACTTTGCTAGCCACATTTAATGCTTTCCTTCATTATAAAAATTTGTCCCTATGTCCCTGCTTTTTTCCTTTGGATTTACGAATCTCACGTTAAATGTAGCAACCTTAGAGACATCTCCCGGATTAACCACAATATCCCCAACCACAATTCCATTGAGAGAAACACGAAGGGTTTCCGGGCCCAGAAGAATATTATCTGAGATAGTCAAAGCGACCTTGACCTGATCAATATCTTTATATGAACTGGAGAGTCTGTGTTGTGCCCGATAAAGATCTCCTATATGCCACCAATAACCGTCAAATTGAGAAACAAAAGGATCGCGTGAAAGTACACCATCGACATCGGCTTTTGATCCACCCGTATTCGTATCTGCAGTAGGTAAATTACGAGTCGTATAGTTTGCGGTTCCTTTTTGTCTGAACTGTACCTTTACTTTGTTTTCACCAAGTCTGAAACTTCCGGAGCCAGGGGCTGGAATTGAAACAGATTCAATCTGAATAATCACATCTTCTGGTCTGGATCCATAAATCGCATAAATACCTGCAATATCATCATACGAAAGATAAGGTTTTCTGCCGGTGTAAAAAGGATACATAAGGGCATTGGGATCAGCGGAATGTGCCAATCCGAGAGAGTGCCCGATTTCATGTGCCGCAACGGTAAGCAAATCAATCCCTGCCCCACCATATGTTGGAGTTACCCATGTTTCATCTTCATCAAAGTGGACATCGCCAGCAATGCATCCGCCATTGACGGGTGGTGGATACCATGCATGTGCTAGCACACCACCGGGTCCATCAAAAGGATATCCATCACCATGGTCTCCTGCTCCCCACCAGATACGGATGTCACCAGTACATGAGTTAGCTCCACCGTCTGCAACTTCTGCTGGTTTGACTTCCGCTACATTTGACCAGAGACCAAATGCCTGTCCTATAATTCCCCGTTCCGATGCCCAGGAGATATCAGGACTGGTATTTCCAAAGCTGTAGGTAAAGCCAGCAATGGGCCAACTTCCACCGGTAAGAGCATAAGGAGCTAGTCCTGCAGGAAGATCATCGTAGAGGCAGGGAGAGTCGCTGGTGCAGGGCGATGCTGATGCAGAGGGGGGAGGAGTCGGTTCTACCCGAAGGATTGTGCTATTGTTATTTGTTACAATAAAATTTTTTCCCTGATATATATAACTAACACCTTCGGTGTCTGCTGCAATGGATAAGCTTCCCATCGCTCCCAGAGAAAACAGAGAAATAAACGACATACATATTTTTACATTTTTCATTGCCTTTTCCTTTATTTAAGGTTGTATTACGCAAGAGAAATAATCCTTTCAATTCTTTTTCTTTATGAATATCATGCACGTTTCTTTAAAATAGGGAAAATACTTTACCTCGTTTTGACTTAAGCAATCCATTTCAATGTTTTTTAGGTCATTTGTATCACCTCCTGTTCATGAATAAGTGATCATAAATCCCAGGAAAATTTTACGGAGTACCGAGTAACAAAACTATTCCCAAAAACAAAAAAGCCTTACTGCAAAGATATTCATGGAAAATATCTTCGGCAGTAAGGCTATCTTATTTCTATCGTGTCAGTTATAAGTGTAAGCGTCTGTTATTTATACTGACACTGTTCACAAATACTGTCCACGGTTACAAGACCCTTTACTTTGCGTCCTCCGATCACTCGGAGTTTACCTTTGTCGAATATTTACCGCACTACTATTTTGACCTTAATATGTCAATTTATAGACCAAAAATCAAGGAAATTATTATTCTTTTGAACTACAAAAGTTTTCCTATGATAAATGGTAATCACACGAGAGCTTACTTTTAATTTAAAAAGGAATAGTTTATATTTTTTATTTTTCATGATATAGTTATGAAAATATTATTTCATTTTTAATAGATTGATGCTTAAAATATTGCTAAATTTGGCAATCAGAAATATGAATGAGAATAACATGAAAAATATTTTCAAAAATATAATGGTACATGGTGATACAGTAATAATAAGTTTATTATTGGCTGCCGTTATTATCGTTCCTCTGTTCTTCGATATCCGCCTTTACAGCGTTTTCGATCTTAGCAAGGTGACTGTTCTCTATTTGTTAACGATAGCCATTCTCGTTGTATGGTCGATCATGTTTACTTTGAATTTTCATTTTACCTGTTCACATACTTCAATAGATATTCCTATCCTCGCCTATATAGGAGTTTTTATTATTTCATCAATTCTCTCTATAAACCCCATGATGAGTCTCTTTGGCGCCTATAAGCGTTTTGAGGGTTTAACTGCCACGGTATGTTATATCTTTCTTTTTTATACTACG
Organism: Candidatus Jettenia ecosi; assembly: GCA_005524015.1. Classification (GTDB taxonomy): domain Bacteria; phylum Planctomycetota; class Brocadiia; order Brocadiales; family Brocadiaceae; genus Jettenia; species Jettenia ecosi. The sequence continues at coordinate 7,959 of SULG01000112.1, read as the reverse complement.
GTCAATTTTGTAACGACAAAAAAAAGGTTTTATTTCCTGTTAATCTCAATTATCGCCGGCGCTGCCATCTCATCATGCTATGGAATTGCACAGCATATCGGTTTTGATATGTTCAAATGGAGTAGTTTTGAAGCCCGCCGGGTGTTCTCAACCTTTGGGAATCCCGTATTTTTTTCGACCTACCTTGTTATGACTTTACCATTAGCCGTTGTCTTATTTTTGGGTAACTCTTTTGAACGAAAAGAATCGCCTCCGGTAAGAGGTCCTTATATCGTATGGTTTTTTTTGCGTTATCCTTAATTATTTACACTACCTTTTGGCTTACTAATACCCGCGCATGTTTTGTGGCGCTTCTTGGAGGATTAATTCCTCTGTTCTTTTTTGTTTCCAAATGGCGCCTTACGAAAAGATATAAAAATGTAATTCTCATTGTTTTATATATCCTTATCGGGATAGCATTTAACGTAAGGCATGAGACCTCAGTTATTAAGCATTTTACCGCTGATGTAAAGACAGCCGATTCCTCCGAATCTTCCGTGAGTGAGGGAGAATCGAAGAAATTGCCGGATTTTGATACTACGCAAAATAAATCAAGGCCGTGGATTACTACCCACTTGTCCGTTGCCGGTTCATCTTTTTCCCGCATATTCCAATATCTGGCGGCTCTTGAGATTATTAAAGATTACCCTGTTTTTGGTATTGGACCAGATACCATAGGTATTGTTTACCAAAAAAACCTTGCAAAGGTATTTTCACTGCGAGAAAGTGACCAGGGGTTTCCTTTTCCGAGACAGGATAGAATTCACAACGATATTCTCGATACGTTCGTCACTCGCGGTATTTTTGGCCTGGGTGCTTACCTATGGCTGCTGGCAGCCTTTGGAAAATATATTGGTAAAAATTACAAAAAGTTAACAAATGAAAACAAATTGCTCATGCTGGGGCTTTTAACGGGAGTACTTTGCTATCTCATTCAAAACGAGTTTAGTTTTGGAAACACACCTATTGTAATGCTCTTCTGGATAATGATGGGACTCTGTATCTCAATAATAAAGATACAAGAGAGAGAGGAATGGGTAATAACCGGGAAATTCCGGAAAGATGCGAAGCTGCAAAGTCCAGGTAATGGGAAAAATCAAAATGCTCAAACTCCTGCTTTCGCAATTTCCCGAATTTCCAACTTTTACAGAGGGCTATGTTGTGGAACGGTGCTAACGGTATTAGGTTTCATTCTCATCTTTGTTATTCGGGTCTACAGGGCAGATGCATACTTTGAATGTGGAAGGAGGATCTTTGGGTCTGAGGGTGAAAACGCTCACGGTAAAGTGGAAAAAGGACTCTATCTTATGAAACATGCTATACATCTCAATCCATACGAGACATTCTATCGTGATGAACTGTGCAGGGTATATATACAAATGGCATTTAAAACAAAAAATGAGGTATGGATACAGGGTACGTATGATGAGGCCAATAATTCTCTAAAGTTAATCCCAGAACATTTTTTAAGCTTTTTCCAGCTAGGCGTAATATATCAAATGTTAGCTGAAAATTTCAAACGGGATACTATAGACGATGCTATTACCTGTTATAAAAAAGCTATCGAGATGGATACGTTTCAAGCCCCTTTTCATAGCAATCTTGCTTCTTTGTATGCTGGAAAAGGTGATTTTGATTCTGCAATTGAAGAATTCTATCAGGCATATCTGATTCGGCCCTATGAATTACCTTATGTAGAGCGTTTATCCAATATTTTTTTGCAAAAAGGTGATTGGGAGAGAGCTATTATTTTTACAATGAAAGCTATTGAGCTTAATCCGGCAGAGCCAGGCAATCATAATAAACTAGGAGTCATTCTTAACAAAAAGCAGATGTATGAAGAAGCCATTATCGAATTTAAAAAGGCAGTAGAAATAAACCCGAAAGAGCCTATGTATACGCATAACCTGGCTAGTACGCTGGTTGCTCAGGGTAAAGATGCTGAGGCAGAACAGATTATACAAACGTTCAACGAGATGCATCCCCATCACCGATATATACGTATCCGCTTGCTTTTGGCCAATATTTACTTGGAGAGTAACCATTGGGAAAAAATAGTTTCTGAATGCGAGCAAATTGTTAAGACAGACGATAAATCAGCAGAAGCATATAAAATGCTTGGTATTGCTTATTATCGTATGCGTCAATTAGAACTTGCGGGGAAAATGTTAAGTCACGCCCTTACGCTAAAAGCGGATGATCAGGAAATAAAAGATTTACTTACAGTGATTTCATCGAATAAATAAAATTACATGGAAACCTTTTTTAATCCTTCATCGGTTGCAATTATTGGCGCTACAGAAAAGCCAGGAAGTCTTGCCGGTATTATTGTAAAAAATCTTCTTGATATGGGGTTTGGCGGTAAGATATATCCCGTTAATCCGAAATACGGGAATGTTTTTGGTTTAAGATGTTTTCCTTCAATACTTGATATCCCCGGTGAAATAGCATTAACGGTGATCGCTGTACCTGCCTTATTTGTATTGGATATTTTGAAGCAGCATGCCCTGAAGCAAATCCATTATTCTATAATCATCAGCGCTGGTTTTCGGGAAATGGGTACAGAAGGTATTGAGATGGAAGAAAAGATCAGGCAAATTGCGATTGAAAACAAAATCAGAATCATCGGACCTAACTGCCTGGGTGTTCTCGATAATTATACAAATTTTACTACCTCCTTCTTACCGAGAGAAAGGGTAAGTAAGCCAAAAAAAGGCTCGCTATCGATCCTTTCTCAAAGTGGCGCCTTTGCTATCGCGCTCTTAGATCTGGCAACACAGGAAGGGTTAGGCATAGCCAGAATGATAAATTATGGAAATAGAATTGATGTCGGAGAATCTGACCTTTTGCCTTTCTTAACCAGTGACAGTTCTACAAAAGTTATTGCTCTCTACATGGAATCAGTTGATCATGGTCGAAAGTTTATTGAAGTGGCCAGAACATGCTCAAAGAAAAAACCTATTGTAGTATTAAAGGTTGGAAAGGGTGCGGCAGGTATCGCTGCTGCCAAATCTCACACAGGGGCTATCGCAGGAAAGTATGAAATCTATAAGGCTGCATTTTTAAAATCAGGTATTATTGAAGCAAACGGTCTTGAGGAGTTTATTGATGGTGTTAAAGCGCTTTCCATGCAAAATCCACCGAAAGGGAATCGGATCTTGATTGTTACAAACGGCGGTGGTTTTGGTGTTATTGTAGCCGATCACTGTTCGGAGAATGGTTTGGAAGTCCCGCCTCCATCCCGTCAGTTAAAAGAAAAGTTGAGAAGCAGGCTCTCAAAATTCTACGTAGTTAATAATCCTGTTGATCTAACAGGAAGCGCCTCTGACGAAGATTATCGTATTGCGATACATACTTGCATGGCCGAAAGCGATGAATATGATGCCGCTATTATCATACCACTCATGGCTCCGCAGGGTATGACAGAAAAGGTAGTAGATCACATTGCTGATACGATGAAAGTATCAGGAAAACCTGGCGTTATTTGTACCGTAGGCGGGGTATTTACTATGAGGGTAAAACAGTTACTTGAAGAACGCATGTTCCCTGTTTATCCCTCTCCGGAACGCAGCGCAAAAGCTATGGCAATGTTGTTCAGAAGAAAAATTTTACAAGATGGTGTTTTACATCCATTATGATAAAAATTACTTGTATTTTGAGTCAGTGTGCCGCCATAGTATTTCTTTCCTGAAATTTCCATCTTGCCTGTCTGCTGATAGATTCTATAAATTTTAGATTTTCATTCACAAACAGGTTAATATTTGGTAAATTAAAGATATATATAAAGCGTCGGTGTCGGGGAAAAGCCTTGGTTTTAACATGCTCAGTTTTGGGCTTATCTGAGCAGCTTCGGCACCAGCGCTCTTTTTATTTTTTATGATAAATATGACTGTGAATGAAATTGAGAAAACAGACCTCCAGGCTATCGATAAGATAGTTAAGGGAAGTTTAGAAATAAAAAAACAGATTGCAAAGGTTATTATAGGGCAAGAGAAGGTAGTTGAAGATCTCCTTATAGCCCTGTTTTGTAAAGGACATTGCCTCTTCGTGGGGGTACCGGGACTTGCAAAGACACTTCTCGTCAGCACCCTTGCAGAAGTTTTAAATCTGAAATTTAATCGTATACAATTTACCCCTGATCTCATGCCTGCGGATATCACAGGAACTGATATATTAGAACAGGATCATGCTACCGGGAAAAGATTTTTTAAATTTATCAAAGGCCCTATCTTCTCAAATATTCTCATTGCCGATGAAATCAACCGTACACCGCCAAAAACACAGGCAGCGTTGTTACAGGCAATGCAGGAATATAAAGTCACAGCCAGTGGCACTACCTATGGGCTTGACCTTCCCTTTGTCGTCTTTGCTACTCAAAATCCTATTGAACAGGAAGGTACGTACCCCTTGCCCGAGGCGCAACTGGACCGGTTTATGTTTCAGATCAATGTCCAGTATCCCTCTCAAAAAGAAGAAGTTGAAATTGTACGAACAACGACATCGGCTTTTAAGCCAACGGTAGAGAAGATTTTTAATCCGGAAGAAATCAGGGAGCTTCAAGACCTTGTTACCAGAGTGCCTGTTGCGGATTATGTTATCGAATATGCCGTAAGATTGGTACGGGCATCCAGGCCGGCGGATCCAAGTGCGCCTGATTTTATAAAAAAGTGGATTAATTGGGGGGCAGGGCCCCGTGCCTCTCAATATCTTATCCTTGGAGGCAAGGCGCGTGCCTTGTTGAACGGTAGATATGCTGTTACCTGCAATGACGTCAGGGCAATTGCCAGACCTATCTTACAACACCGTATTATCACGAACTTCCACGCTGAGGCCGAAGGAAAGTCGTCCTTACACATCATCGACCAATTACTTGATACCGTAAAAGAGCACATATAATCAAAAGAAATAATGTGCAGTTCTCCGGAGAGAACCGTAAGGATAGGTAATCCTCCTTGAATTCCCTTTAGAAAAGGGAATACCGAAATTTTTATCTTTCGAGTTATCCTGTTATCCTTTGTAAACCTTGCCAAAAAGCGAAAATTCCTATACAATTTAGAAAAATGAGATAAAATCGTAATGTATAATCGTATCTAATTTTTATTTTTGGCTTATCCGGTCTTGTTCTTATGGCAGAAAATCCTTTTGATCCCGTAACGTTATCAAAAATTGCCAATCTGGAGTTACGCGCAAGAATTATTGTAGATGGGGCATTGTCGGGTATTCATAAAAGTCATTTTAAAGGTTCCAGTATAGAATTCCTCGAACACAAAGAATATTCTCCGGGAGATGAGATAAAACACATTGATTGGAGGGTGCATGCAAGGTCAGATAAATATTACATTAAGCAGTTTGAGGAAGAAACCAATCTTAAATGCTATATATTCCTTGATGCGAGCGGATCAATGGGGTATAAATCGACCGGTGTGAGTAAATCTGAATATGCCGCTACCCTTGCAGCATCTTTGGCCTATCTCTTATTAAAACAGTCTGACCTTGTTGGGTTAATCAGCTTTAGCGATAAGGTATTGCAATACATTCCCCCGCGATCCCGCATTACGCACCTGCATGCCCTGGTAAATGTTCTGACAGAGTTAAAGACAGCAGGTAAATCAAATACTGGCGATGTACTAAAAGAATTTATTGAAAAGATTGGGCGACGTTCTTTGCTTATTGTTATATCCGATTTTTTTGATGATATTGAAAAAATAGTGCATCAATTAAAATCCTTCCAATTTAAGAAAAATGATATTATTTTATTCCATATACTCGATTCATATGAGCTAACATTTCCTTTTGAGACCATTACTTTTTTTGAATCCATGGAAGACGAAAGACGAATTCTGGCAGAGCCTAAGTCTATGAAAGAGCAGTATCTCTCTGAAATTAATCGTTTTATTGAGCAATTCAGACAAACCTGTTATGAGAATCAAATAGACTACCTGCTTATTGATACCTCGACACCGCTAGATCAAGCGTTAATCAAATTTCTTACCAGAAGAGAAGCCACCCCGCGTCCGGCCGGTAAACCATAACATCAAACCTTTTACTATTAAGAGGAAAGAAAAGGAAAAGGGGTCACACCTTGATTAGTGATTATATTGTTGACAATAAAAGGCAATTTTATAAGAGCCCATCGGCTTTTAGCCTTTTTTTGAGTTCTTCAAGACTAATGCTTGGTTCGTTTTTGCGCCCTGCTATGATTGTTAGATCATGAATATTTTCTAACAGTTCTTCATAATCCTCAATAGGAACATCGTCTATTTATGGGTGGGAAGCAAGATAATCGGCAACCTCCATTCATCAGGACATTCCAGCCTCTGGTGTTTCTTGTTGAACGACGATGTATATACCACTTTAGTGTAACTACTCAGGTAGTTTAAGCAAAAAACACTATATATGTTAAAAAACCCTTGATTTGTAATTTTTGTCTCTATATAGCAGTGCAATATATACTAATTTATGTGATTTTTGTCATTTTTTTCCACATATGGTAGTCATAAAAAACAACCTGAATAGTTACACTTTAGTTGCCTAACCTCTTTTGAAAAATTTTCATTCGAGAAGTCACGGGGTCACACATCTTTATCGTTTACAAATTTGCCTCACCTCTTTTAATAATCTAAGAAAGATGCATACACCTTTCAGCTTTTCTCGTAATCGTTTTCTCCCCAGACTCACCGTACTATAGTCTACACGCATCATTTCTCCAATATCAGTTCTGCTGAGTCCACCAACCTGATGTAACAAGTCCATAGCTATTTGCCTTATTACACCTCGTTCCTTTTTTAAGCAACTGGGAGTATATGAGATTGAATAATCATCTCATCTTCTGTAAGTATTTTTATATCTTTTTTGAGGATATTTTTGTAAACGAGACCCGTTGCAACAATCAGGGCATCATGAATACTTAATCCTACAGGCATTTCATTTATAACAGACTCATCCACTGGATAAATAATACAATTTTCAGATTCGCTAAGATAATCAACAACCTTATCAAAAACTACCTTTATCCGCTTCAGAGAAATAAGATGTTTGATTTCTGCAAGCACAATCGCAGAAAAGGCAAAATCATTATCATTATAACTGAGTATTTGATGGTATGCAGGTTTAAGCCGTTTATTTTTATCTAAATACCATATAAGGATATGGGTATCCACAATATAAGTCATGGTATATCCTTCAAATCGTATTCATTTTTTTTGATATCCTCTAAAGATAAATCCATTTTGTGCTCAAAAACTCCGTATAAATCAGCTAATCTTTTCCCTTTTTCTTCTCTGGAAATTATTTTGGCTTTTAAAACCTTCAGCTGCTGTTCAATGCCTTCAATCTGTAATTTAAGTAACGCATTTTTCATAGCACAATCTCCCAAATCAAATAAACATGAAAATTGATATTTTCTTTGGCTATTATAATGACTTCTCAATTATCTTGCACTTTAAATTTTAACAATAGGAAGAACTCATAAACTTTGTTTTCATTGTCTCCCCAAATTTTCTAAAATGACTTTAATAAAAGTATGGGTATCGCAAGAGTTACGTGTCGGTGCATAGACGATAGCCTACACACGGCTCGGTGAGGATATAGGCGAAGGTATGGGGTCACACCTTGACAGTCTGTCCGAGAATGCTTTCACACGGCAAATTCTATACTATATGCTGATAAAATATTAGCATGATAACAATATTTAGTATGGCATTTGTGGGGCGATTGGATTCTCGGACAGCCTGTGAAGCCTTGCCTTACATCTTACGAAGAGATAAAAGTAACGAAGGCCTATTTAATGTATAGGAATTTCAATTCTGTAGGGCAACCCTTTAGGGTTGCTCTCCCCCATGTACGTTCATGCAGGGAAGCAAGGCTAAAGCCTTGCCCTACGTTTTGATTAAAAACAAAAGTCGCCGAAGGCCTAATTAA
>SULG01000111.1 GCA_005524015.1 Candidatus Jettenia ecosi | reverse complement strand
GCTTCTTGCTATTATCGTTATCTCGTCTCCAGGTGCAGGCAAGACCTGTCCTGTGGTTTTGATTATTTCCGTAAAGGGTTGTCTTTTTACTTCCTTATTGGCAAAATCTATCTTCCATGCCTGTTCCTTTAAATAAACAACCTCTTCGCCGATTGTTTGTTCCTGTTGATTTAGGAGTGCAGTCTGTGTGTCAGGATAAACAGTGATATTTGCTATGGTTATTTTGTCGGAAAATTCCTTCGTTTGAATATCAAAGACCACCTGATATGTGCCAGGGTTTTCAGGATTCAATTCCAATCGAAAAATGCCTGGAGATGATGGTGCTTCGGCTTTGTCAGTTAATTGTGTCCCGTTTCCGATCAGGCTAACTGTTACGGAACCTTCTGTTACTGCTTTGAAGTTTTCTCCTAATTGTGTAAAGTGGGCTGCGAACCTTGAGGTTTCCCCTACTATCAAAGGTCTAAATTCTACAAATAGTTCCGATTTGTCTGTATAGAGAGTGTAAGCAAGCGGTTCAGGCTCTCCGCCCGTATGTACTTCACCTCCGTGCAAATGTCCGTGTTCGGCATCACCGTGTTTATGATTGTCATCTTTACAGCCTGCTAACAAGCCTGCAACGATGATGAATGAAATAATTGCTTTATTCATATCTCCTCCTATTTAATATCAGGGTATTGTCAAAACCTAACCACAGAGAACACAGAGAAAAACTTTTAAAATAATAATGTCATGCAGAACCTTTTTCATCTTTTAAAAAGAATTACTGCAACCACAGATTGCACAGATTCCACAGATAAAAACCATAAAGTCTGTAGAATTTAATAATCTAAAATCTGTGGTTCCAATATTTATCATCTGTGTCCTCTGTGGTGAATCGCTTATTTTAATTCAAAAAATAGCGGGTATTTACTTCCGTTAAGAAAAAGAGAGGCAAAAATGACACTATTTTCCGAAAGAAAACAAATTTACGAACAAAGTGAAATGTGGTAATACGATTGATTTAGATAAGATAGGTAGCATTGAGTTGATATAATCTCGTGGAATAATATTGATCCGGAGGTAAATGATGGAAGATTTTTGAAGTAAACCAGGGAATTTGATTATCCAGCAGAAGTGAAAAACAGAGGGGTAAATGGTGTTTTAGGGTAAGACTGATATTTCGAGAAACAGATGTGTTTCCTGATAAATAATCGAAAGACAAAATATTCTTTACGTCTCTATGTTCCGTTTCTCCTAATCCATGGTCTCCATTCGTGTGATGGACATGAACAGTATTATGTTCAAAATGAATTTCGTGTTCATGTTCCAAAAGCTCGCCCATCGTTGCATTTGACAGACAAAATGCAAGGGCTATTAATATTAAGTGAAGTTTGGTTGGTCTTATTTTTATCATAAAGGATTTGGAAAACAAAACACTAAAAAATTTTCGAATATAATATTAATTCATAATATATTGCAGTGTCAACAAATTTTCATAAATTAATTGCAAAATCGAATTTTGCCTATATAAGAGTTTGCTGATATAAAAGATGGTGTTGTTATAATAATAACATTATGTTACCATTATAACATATATTAAATTGTCTTTGTCAGAGAAAGGAGTTAAAAATGAAACTAATCGCCATTATTATTAGTGTGATGGCGCTATTCGTGAATAGCGTAGTAGCTCAGGCAGAAACAAAGGTATGGAATTTTAATAATGACAAAGTTGATACGATTGCAAAGGACTTTACCTCTGAAGTAGGTGAATGGAGAGTGATTGTTGATGATACGGCCCCTTCAAAACCCCATGTATTGGCACAGTTGGCAAAAAATTCTGGTTCAACGTTTAATCTTGCTCTAGTAAATAATACAAGGAAAAAAGATGTGGATCTATCGGTACAAATGAAGCCAATAGCAGGAGATGAAGATCAGGGTGGTGGGCTGGTCTGGAGGGCAAAGGATGCGAATAATTATTATATTGCACGTTATAATCCATTAGAGAATAACTACCGTGTTTACAAGGTTGTAAATGGAAAGAGAACACAATTGCAGAGTGCAGATATCAAATATAAGAAAGGCTGGCATACGCTTCGAGTAACTATGGTGGATAACCATATCGAGTGTTATTATGATGGAAAGAAGTATCCGGAGGTAAAGGATTCAACTTTTCCAGAGGTTGGCAAGATTGGTTTGTGGACAAAGGCCGATGCCCAGACGTATTTTGATAATCTTATGCTTAACGGCGAATAGGAGCCCCTTACGGGTTCAAGTTTGTAAATTGAACCTATAGAGTTTGAGTAGGGGGCAGGTTTGAAACCTGCCCCTACTTCTTAAATTCAAAGCGTTATGGAAATACCGAAATGAAGGGTTCAGGTTGCAAAATAATGTCATTAAGTTAAGGATTATGTGAACCAAAACAACCCCCTTTGTCCCCCTTTTCTAAGGGGGAATTTTATGGCGGGCAGCTTAACTTAATGACATTGGGTTGCAAACCTGAACCCGCCGGGGGTTATATATCTTTGGCTCATAGGGTCTGTGTTATTATTGCCCTAAAAGGTTTTTAGGATGACTTTTAGAAAAAGATTGTTGGCAGTGTTATTCTGTATCTCTGGACTATTATTGGCGGTAGAACGCCCTGTATTCGCCATAAGGCCATACCAAATAGCAGACGATGCAGATGCCGAAGCTCCCGGTCTCTGGGAACTTGAATATGGTTTTGTATTAGAGAGGCTGAGGTCCGAGGATTCAAAAGTGACACGATTTGAGTTTCCAGGTGAGGTTGATTTGGATTATGGCTTGCCCTGGAATGCAGAGATTGGGTTTGATTATAGGGCTCAGGCCTTGCTAGTAGAAAGAGGAAATGATTTAGTAGAACCGGTAAGTGAATTTGCCATTTTCTACAAACAGGAGTTCAAAACTTGGGAATTCGATATATTCGATATACAAATAGGTGGAGAAATAGGGATAGATTTTCCAACGACACGGAAAAGACGTGAAACAGATAGGCTCAATTTACCGGCTTTTATTGCTGTAAGTTTGTGGGATGTGTATGATACATTTAGCCTGCATTTTCTTGTAGAAGGAGAGGTTGTAGAGCTGGGAGGAAAGGATGATTTTAGATTAGCCTTTGGCGCCTTTATTGATTATCCATTTCCCCTGTATAAGGATTTGCGGTTTGTTGCCGAATACGGAACTGAGAAGTTTGAGGAAGAACCACGTCTGCATCTTGTACTTGCAGGAATAGACTGGATAAATCCTTTTAATGTTATCAAGGTAATGGGAGGGGAAGGGATAGAGTTCGATATAGCACCATTCTTTTGGTTTACGGAGAATGAGAGTGTTGTAGAATGGGGCGTAACCGCTGGGTTTGAATGGGCATTTCCCTAGATAAAATAGTTTTTCGGTTTTAATGCTTGGGTGGGAATTTCAATTACGTAGGGCAACCCTTTAGGGTTGCTGTTCTTCGTGTACATTCGGGCGGGAAGCAAGGCTAAAGCCTTGCCCTACGTTTTGATAAGAGATAAAAGTTACCGAGGCATAATTTAATGTTTAGGAATTTCAATGTTTTGTTGTAGGGGAGAACCTTGTGTTCGCCCTTGTCCTGTACGATTCAAAACGTTTATATGTGTTTCCATTTGGGCGAACACAAGGTTCGCCCCTACGCCGGTATTATAAAAAAGTCGCCGAACGGCCTAATTTAATAATAACTATGAATAAATGGATACTTCTTACACATCAAATTGCACAAGACGCACCAAACCTTAGAGTAAAGGTTTGGCGGCATCTGAAAAAACTGGGAGCAGTACTTTTCAAAAATGCCGTATATTTACTCCCTTATACGAAGGAACATGAAGAGAGTATGCAGTGGATTTGTAAACAAATTAGAGACAGTGGAAGTGATGCATCACTCTTTATTACTGAATCAATGGACAAAAAGCACAATGAAGAGATCATCAAAACGTTTCAGGAATCCTGTAATAAGGAGTATCTGCCATTCATTGATCAATGCAATGATGTGTTAAAACAAATAGAACAGATAGAAGGGACAGAAGGTATAACAGACCGTTTTGTAGAAGATTTGAAAAGGAAATTAAGCGAGATAGTAAAAAGTGCTGATGAGGTAGCAAAGATCGATTTTTTCCATGCCCCACAGAGAGATATGCTCCTGAAAAAAATTGAATCTATACGCCAGAAGATAGAGAAATGGTCTAAAAAAATGAAAGAAGAAGTACCTGTGGCCAATAAAGTTTATCAAAAAAAGGATTTCCTGGGTAAAAAATGGGTGACGCGAAAAGATATTTATATCGATCGTTTAGCATCTGCCTGGCTTATCAAAAAATTTATCGATCCAAATGCGAAGTTTGTCTTTCTATCCAAAGGAGAAAATAACCTACCCAAAAATACTATACCTTTCGATATGTATGGCGCAGAATTTACCCATCATGGCGATGATTGTACCTTTGAAACCTTAATCAAAGCGTTTGATTTAAAAGATTCTGTTCTACGACCAATTGCAGAGATTGTGCATGATATAGATTTGAAAGATAATAAATATAATCGCAAAGAGGCCGATGGAATAGGTCAAATTATTACAGGTCTTAGCAAAAAACTCAACAACGATAATAAGTTATTGGAGAAGGGTATGGAGATCTTTGATGCCCTCTATCAAAATTACTCTTCAAACTATGAGTAGGGTGGATTAAGGCGTTGGTTTTTACGCCGAATCCACCTTCGATATTTTGTGATATGGTGGATTCGCTTCGCTTAATCCACCCTACCGCAAACACGCATAAATAAAATGAAAATTTCCTATACAACCAAGACAAAGAAAGGAGGTAACAGATATGCCACCACTTGATGATCATTTTAAAAATAGCAAGGAAAGAACAGGAAATGCATATGAGGAGCTTCATCACTGGATTGATGATAATAAGACAAAAGCCCCGGAAATTCACGACCTTGCAAAAATTCATGAAAATATAGCATATGTTCGTGAAAGGTGGGGGGAAGCAGCAGTTCAGGAGTTTGTGCTTCATATAAAAGAAGACCTGGAACATAGATTAAAAGAAAATCTGCAATACTTTGGGCTTTTCAAATGACAAACAATACCAGAGTATTATCCCCATTCATTTCCCTTTGCACGGTGGGATTTTTTGCAAGGATGAGTTATGCCATGGCAAGAACCCCACTCTTGCCCCTCTTCGCGTTATCATTAGGCGCAGGCCCGGAGGCAATTGGATTTGTTGTTGGTGCTTCTACCATAACAGGGATCTTTTTCAAATTACCAGCAGGCACACTTTCCGATATTTATGGCAGATACAGGATGCTGTTTCTCAGTGTCCTGGTTTTTGCATTTACTCCTTTTATTTACTATCTGGTAACAAGTTACTGGCAGCTCGTTTCTCTCAGATTTTTCCACGGATTGGCTACATCGATCTATGGACCGGTTGCCATGGCGACAATCGCCGATATTGCCGGGGAGAAAAAGGGGGAAAGGCTTTCGATATTTTCATCTATTACCATTATCGGAAATCTTATTGGCGCACCGCTCGGCGGATATATCCTCAAGTATCTGGCTGGCAACGGAAGTAATTCTGTACACCATTTTCATAGTGCATATCTCGTCTGTGGGATTATTGGTCTGATTTCTTTGGGTTTTACCGTAAAACTGATGACTTCAGGAAGATCAGAAATCATACAAATTAAAAATCCCCTGAGCGAAGTATGGCGGAAGTTCTTTAAAGGCATCAGGGAGGTCATCAGCGACTATCGGATTATCATCACCAGTAACATGGAAGGCATACAAAATCTGTCGGTTGGAGCCCTGGAGGCTTTTTTGCCTATTTATGCTGTTACTGTGGCAAAATTAAATCCATTTCTGGCTGGAATTCTGTGGGGCGCACAGGTGGTTACAACAATCCTTGCAAAACCGATTATGGGGAGGATCTCCGATCGATACGGGAGAAAGCCTATAATCTTCTCCGGGATGTGGATATGTGCTATTTCTTTAGCGTGTATCCCTTTGACGCAATATTTTTATTTCTTGGTCCTTTTAGCTGCCGTCTTTGGTGTTGGTGAGGCATTTGTGACTTCTTCTTCGGCTGCTATGGTCGCTGATTTCTGTAAGGAACAGAACTACGGCGCTGCCATGGGGACGTTTGGAAGTATCTTTGATATCGGTCATGCCTCAGGCCCTATTTTAGCCGGATTCCTTTTGTCGCATCTGAGTTATCAATATTCGTTTGTTATTATTGCCCTTTTGTTGATAGTATCGTCATTTATTTTTGCACTGAAAGTGCCAGAAAAAACGCATGTAATAAAACAGGAGGTTTGATATGAGAATTTTCTTTGTACTCTTTATTGGTTATATTTCATTCTTGTATGCTGACTGTGGTTGGTGTGAGGAAACTTCACCCCTTATCTGGGAGTCCTCTTACACGAAAACAAATCCTACTCTTGATGAAAAAATGGAAAAGGCATGGGAACAAGCTAAACCCTTTACTGTAGTAGTGAGGGAGGCTATGGGAGGCGATAACCCTACAGAAGTTGTTTTACGCGCCCTTCATACCGATGATACCCTATATGTAATGGCTCAATGGTCCGATGCTACAAAAAGTGACATGCGCGACCCTTATATTTGGAATGCTGATAAGAAGGAGTATGAGCGCCCGTCGAAACCTGATGACCAGTTTGCGTTAGAATTCCCTCTATCGGGAAATTTTGATATCCGCATGATAACTCTTACACATGAATATAGTGCCGATGTATGGCATTGGAAGGCAGGACGGGGTAATCCTGTTGGTTGGGTAGACGACAAAAAACACATTATCAGCCAGAAGCCAATTCAGGGTGGAACTGAATATTCAATGGGTGGCCATGGAATAGCCTATATTGCACGTTTCATGGATGAAGGAACAACATCTTACTTCTTAAAACCAAACCCTGCCAGTTTTGAGGGGAACGTAGTGGATTCCTTTGAACAACGACAACCTGCCGGCAGTGTGGCCGATGTAGGTGGAAAAGGAATACATGATGGGAAAGGCTGGACACTGGAGATGTCACGCAAGCTCAATACAGGACATAATGACGATGCGGTAATTGATCCAAATAAAGACAACATCTGTGCCATTGCAGTGCTCAATGATGAACTTTATTGGGACCATTCAACCTCAGCAGAAATTACCTTGCGATTTGTGAATAATGTGAAGAAATAGTTGAGAGAAAGAATTTCAGTAACAATTTAGTTTTTTGAAAAAGTAGGGGCGAAGCATTTGCTGGTTCTAGTATGAATACATTTATATCAATCACAGCAAATGCTTCGCCCCTACACTGTGCGGCAAACATCGTTATTATGGTATTTTTGTAACTATTCAGGTTATTTTTTATGACTACCATATGTGGAAAAAAATGGTAAAAATCACATAAATTAGTATATATTGCACTGCTATATATAGACAAAAATTACAAATTAAGGGTTTTTTAACATATATAGTGTTTTTTGCTTAAACTATCTGAGTAGTTACGTATTTTTTAAAAAACTAAATTGTTACGAATTTCAGTAATTTAAATAGATAGCTAATAATCATTCAGAAAAACAGAGAGAGGTGAAATTATGAAATTTATTACCTTGATGATTTTCGTTCCATTACTCTTCCTAAGAATATGTCCTGGAGGAGAGGTAGTTGTTTATACCTCAGAAGACAAGGTCTTCTCAGAGCCTATTCTTCAACAATTTGAGAAAAAAACAGAGATAAAGGTTCGGGCTATTTATGATACGGAAGAGACGAAGAGTACCGGTTTGGTTAACCGCTTGATTGCCGAGAAGGATAACCCACGGGCTGATGTATTCTGGAGTGGAGATCCGGTACGGCCTGTATTGCTTGAGATGAAAGGTATAACAACGCCGTATATTTCCGGTTCAGCGGCAGATATCCCGGAAATCTACAAGGATAATGAAGGACATTGGACGGGTTTTTCCGCGCGTGCCCGCATTATTCTTTACAATACAAGTCTTATAAGTGCGGATGAGAAGCCATTATCCCTGTTTGATCTTACAAAGCCAAAATGGAAAGGGCAGGTTGCCATCGCAAACCCATTATTTGGTACTACCTCCATACATATGGCAGCCTTGTTTATCACATTGGGCGACGAGAAGGCAGGGAAATTTTTACAAGACTTGAAAGCAAATGGTGTAAAAATTGTCTCGTCAAACGGTGAGGTAAAACGACTTGTTGCAAGAGGAGAGGTTACAGTGGGTCTTACTGATACTGATGACGCGAACGTTGCTATTCAGGAGGGAAGCTCTGTAAAGATAGTGTATCCAAACCAACAAGATATAGGTACACTTATTATGCCGAATATGGTTTGTCTTATAAAGAATAGTCCAAATCCAGACAACGGGAAAAAATTGATTGACTTTCTTTTGAGTAAAGAAGTTGAAAAAAACTTAGCCTGGGTATCGTGCGCTCAGATGCCATTAAGATATGATGTCAGAACCCCTGCAGATGTATTAACGATTGATGCCATAAAAGGTATGAACATTGACTACCATAAGATAGCTACAAAGCTAGATGAGATTGGTGAATTTCTCAGGCAGTGGGCAGGGTATTAATTTAACAAATTTTGGAATATACTATTGAAAGATGCAAAAAAGGTTAACATTGGGTTTTTTCTTTACGTTGTTTGTCTGTACCACATTCATACCCATTGTATGGATGTTTGGAAGCTCTCTCTATGAAGACGGTAGGTTTTCATTTGTTTATTACAAGGATATTTTTTTAACACAAAGGTATGTAGGGGTTATCCTTAATAGCCTTATCCTTGCTTCTATCACAACCCTGCTGTCTTCACTTGCAGGGATTCCCGCAGGATTTTTTTTGTCGAAAACAAACCTTCCCCTGAAAAATATCTTTAAAATATGTTTTCTTATCCCGTTTATTATACCGTCTTATATAGTAGGTATTGCGTGGGCAAATTTATTAGGAAGGACAGGGTTTTTGAATACCCTCCTGTCTCAATATACGCCGTTTTCTCCTGAATCAGTCTCACATTTTATATATAGTTTATATGGTGCTTCGTTTATCCTTTCGATAAATCTCTTTCCTGTCGTAATGTTAATGACTGAATATGCCCTAAAAAATGTAAATCCACGGCTTGAAGAGAGCGGCCTTATAGCAGGGAGTATTTTTCAGGTTGTACGACAAATTACGTTACCCTTAATCGCCCCTGCTATTCTTTCTAGCATGATGATTGTTTTTATCCTGTCGCTTTCTGAGTTTGGGATACCATCGTTATTGCAGGTTAATGTACTTACGACTCAGATATTTACCCAATTTAGTGCCTTTTATAATGAGAAGGCTGCAACGGCCATTGCCTTCCCACTTATAGGAATTACCATCATCCTCATGATATTAGAGCAGGTTTATTTCCGGGGAAAGTCGTTTGAGGTATTGGGAAGAAGGGCTTCGCATGGTACGATACACTATCAAGAAAGATGGCTTACTGTGATAGGTATACTCTTCTGTACCTTTATTTTCATTCTCTGTGTTATTGTTCCTCTTACTACGCTTATTGCAAACAGTAAAACAGTATCAGCGTATTATGATGCATTTCGTTTAGCGAAGAATGGTATTAGAAATACTATCCTTTACGGTTCTCTCGGGGCAACATTTCTTACCTTTGTAGGTTTCTTTTTAGGTTATCTTTCAGAAAAGGTACAATTAAGATTGAGAAACAGTATAGCACCATGTATTTGGTTATTCTTTGCAGTGCCTGCAACAGTGATAGGTGTTGGACTCATTAAGGTCTGCAATAGGCCTGAAGGTATATTCCAGTTTATCTATGGTTCTTTATGGATCATTATTTTGGGGTATGGGGCGCGTTTTTTGCCATTATCGAGCCGTATTATGGCGAATTATTTTAAGCAAATTCCCAACTCGACAGAGGAAGCAGGCATAGTAATGGGTGCCCCGTGGTTCTGTATTTTAAGGGAGATTATCGTACCTTTACAAGGCTATGGGATAGTCGCTGCATGGTTGATTTCCTTCATGTTTTGTGTTGGAGAATTGGGTACAACGATATTGGTATATCCACCAGGACACGAAACGCTTCCGATAACACTATTCACGGTGATGGTGAACAGTCCGGCAAATATTGTTTCAGCGCTTTCTCTTATCATTGTGGTAATGACGCTATTACCTCTCGGTGTTTTCCTTGCGATCTCAAGATATTTCCTAAAAATGGAAGTAAAAGGTAGCGGAGTCCTATCGTAGTATGGTTGTTTATGGTAATAAATTTAACTATGAATATGCTTGAAGTAAAACACATAATAAAAATCCTTGGTAAAAAGAAGGTTGTGAGAGGTGTTTCCTTTGAGGTTGAGAGGGGACAACTACTGGCCCTCTTAGGCCCTTCCGGATGTGGAAAGACAACAACGCTGAGAATGATTGCAGGTTTAGAAGTATCCGATTATGGTGAGATTTGGATAGACAGGGCGCTTGCCAGCGGCAGCCAAAAGATAGTGATGTCCCAAAAAGAACGTCATATCGGAATGGTATTTCAAGACCTCGCCCTTTGGCCGCATATGACGGTATATAAAAACATAGAGTTTGGATTAAAGGCAATTGGGCTTACAAGGGCTGAGAGACAAAAAAGGATTGCGGCTGTTCTCGATAAGGTTAATATGAAAAAATATGCCAATGAGTATCCATCGAGACTTTCAGGGGGACAACAACAGCTTATTGCTATTGCAAGGGCTATTGTTACAGAGCCCAAGTTACTCCTCATGGACGAGCCCTTATCGAATATTGATGTGCAATTGCGTGATGATATTAGAAAGGAAATAAAACGTATTCAGCAGGAGACGGAAATTACCACCGTTTACGTAACCCATGATCAGGAAGACGCATTTCTCTTAGCAAACAAGATAGCAGTAATGAATGCAGGAGTAATAGAGCAAGTGGATAGTCCTGAAGGGATTTATTTTTCTCCGAAAACATTTTTTGTGGCCAATTTCGTAGGAGAATCAAATATCTTACCAGTAAGAATACTGGGGAGAGACAGAGTGTCAGCCCCATGGGGAGAATTCGTGTGTAACACAAAAGATTATGAGAGGGGAGATGCATTTCTCTTTTTCAGACCGCATCAAGCATTGATTGAGAAGAACGGCTATTATGAGGGTATAATTACGAGTCGAGATTTTATAATAGGAAAATATAGATATCACATTTCAATATCGGGATGTGAGATGACCTTGTACGACCAAGGGGTTCACGAAATAGGCAAGCCGGTGAGGTTTTCTATGAAAGAAATGAGGCTGTTATTTGCTTAACAATTTTGATTACATAATACTTATGAAAATATAGATATGGTTTAACATGAGCTTGAGGTATTACCATTATCATTATCCTGCGGGGAATCTTTTTTCCGTATATCCCTATATATTTTTTTATACTCTTCTTCTCTTTGCTTGTTTGATCGAAGTATAGCAAACAGAAAAGTCGCAAAAACGACTCCGAATATAATTCCTATCACCAAGAGCATGGTTTAAGACTTTTTCTAAAAACAGTTAGACTGTTCTCTTTATACAAAATAGTACGTATCGAATAAAGATAAGAGCATTACAT
>SULG01000110.1 GCA_005524015.1 Candidatus Jettenia ecosi | reverse complement strand
ATAGTTTCTGTGTTATGGAGGGTTTTGCTTATAAAAGTTCCTTCGCAAGTTCAATAAGTAATTTATGAGTTTCTGAAATCTCTGCTTCCTTTCTGACATCGTCCACAACCCATCCAATGTGATACTCTTCTATATCGAGCGATTCTCCCGACGGGTCTATGCAATTTTTACCAAAGATAATCTTCCTTTCCAGTTTTGCAACGCTACTTACCCGTGTGTAATCACTGATAAGGCATTCCCTGATTATTGATCCGGGTTCTATAACGCAATTAGATCCTATTACCGTAGGGCCGCGTATCTCTGCTCCATCCCCAACACTTGTACCGCTGCCAATGTATACCGGCGGAACGATCTTAAGTTTATCCAGGTTTAATTTGAGATTTATTCCTGTATGAATTCCCTTTTTTATCTGATGTCCGGGTATGGAATACCCCTTCACTTTCTCTAAGAGAATCAATCGTGATGCCTCCCAATAATCAGGAATAGAGCCAATATCTATCCATTGAAAGGGAATAGATACTCCATAGACCGGTTTGTTTGCCTGAAGAAGTCCAGGAAATAAGTCGTTTGCGATATCGTATTTAACACCTGTTGGGATGTAATCAAACACTTCAGGCTCAAAAATGTAGATACCGGTATTAATCACCGTGGAAATTGCTTCCTCAATCTTTGGCTTCTCCTGGAATTTTAAAATCCGCCCTGTATCATCCGTCTGAACAACCCCGTATTTATAGACGTTAGAACGGGGAATATCTTTTAAGACGATTGTTGCAATAGATTTTCTTGTTGTGTGGAATTCCAGGACTTTTGATATATCAAGATCAATAAATGCATCGCCGCATACTACCATAAAAGTTCCATCAAAGAATCCTGAAAAATCCTGTACTTTTTTCATGCCTCCAGCCGAGCCAAGGGCTTCTCCTTTAAGTTCCCCACCCACAAGCTTCCCTTCGAATGAATAGGCAATTTGCACATTCAGGCGATCTCCGTCCCGGAAGTAATTCTCTATAAGCGGGGCAAGATGACTGGTATTTATAATAATTTGATCAATTCCAAAGGATTTCAGGTGTTGTATAATAAGTTCCATAACTGGCGCTCTTACCAGGGGGATCATGGGTTTGGGAAGCATAAACGTTATTGGCCTTACCCGTGTTCCTTCTCCTGCTGCCAGGATCATAGCTTTCATAATTTTACCTCCTTATTCTATGGACATATCCTATTGTCATTATTTAAAATTATCCTGATATTTCAAATAAAAAATTGTATCATTAAATATAAAGCTCAAACGCAGGGCAAACCTTCAGGTTTGCATCTTTACAAATTTATCCTCGCCTTATGTAACGGAAGAGAAATCTTTTATAGAGCAATACACTATCATGCAAAAGCCTATCGATGATGCTACAAGAAAACTTGCGGTATTCGAACAGGAGAGAAATATCGTTGTGACGGCTGGTGCAGGAACTGGCAAGACTACACTTCTGGTAAATCGGATATTACACGTGCTTTTAGGCCACAAAAAGCTTCAAACAGAGGAAAGTCCCATCCAAAAAGTGGTTGCCATGACGTTTACCGAGAAGGCTGCCAGCGATATAAAGATGAGATTGCTGGGAGAACTGGAAAAGATTGTCGCTGTTATCAAGGGAAATGCCTCAGAAGATGAGAAGATGAAAGGAGAAGCGTTTCTGGCTCACATCCGTGATACCTATCAGGTAACGTATCGTGAGATTGAACGTCGTGCAAGGAAATCCCTTGAGGATATGGATAAGGCCATTATTGGAACGATTCACAGCTTTGCCGCCTATATCCTGCGCCTGTATCCTGTTGAATCAGGTGTAGCGCCCGGGTTTGTCGTGGATGAAGGGGATGTCTTCGATGAGCTATTTGATAAAGAATGGACACAGTGGCTGGATACAGAGCTTACCCTCGTTTCCCCTCATGCGCATGTCTGGAAATATGTACTAAAGCAATTAGACCTTGGGTCGCTTAAGGAATTAGCGAAACGCTTGTCAGGGTTTACTATCCCTTTCAATTCTCTCATGTCAAGCCCTGATGATGAATGGCGCCATACGATACTGGATCCGTTACGAAACGAAATTGGTAAAATTATCCCTTCCTGTGAAAAGCCAAAGAACAACCTCCTTTCACAGCTACAGGAATTATTAAAGATTCTTGATACAATAGAGAAACAAGGTATTCGCTATTTGAACAACCTGGAGTACGACCTTGATAAGAAAGCTTCTGAGGCAAAGGCGGGATGGACAAACGGAGGATTTGAAACAGCACAGGCGCTGGTAAAAGAGAGTCATAATCTATTAAAGAAGTTAAAAACTGTTGATAATGAGTTTATAAAGGTCATATTAGACCTCATCATCCCTTTTGCAAAGGCTTTTCGGCAAACGTATATATCACAGGGGTACGTCTCTTTCGATGGTCTTCTTACTTTAACCAGGGATTTGCTCCGGAATAGTGAATATCGTTTTATTCGGGATAGACTGAAATCTGAGTTCAGGGCCATACTTGTGGATGAGTTTCAGGATACCGACCCTGTTCAGTATGAGATCGTTCTTTTCCTTTCCGAGGCATCGGGACATTATAGCGAGGAAGCCTGTGAGGCAGTCCCTGAGCCGGGAAAGCTTTTTATTGTTGGCGATCCCAAGCAATCCATTTATTCCTTCCGCAGGGCAGATATTGAGGCCTATGAGCAGGTAGTAAAACAGATTTGCGGGCCGAACGAGGTTTTAAAATTACAGGAAAATTTTAGAAGCCATAGCGGTATTATTGATGTAATAAACCAGTTGTTTGACGGAAGAATCATAATAGAACGGCCTGGCTTGCAACCTTGCTACATTCCAATCCATGCCAACAGACCAAAGGTACATCCCTCACAAACAGTTGAGATCATCCTTGTGTCTGATAATGAAGGAAAGGAGATGAAAGCCGATGAATCGCGGGAGGCTGAGGCCGAGTGGATTGCGCGATGGATAATAAAACAGGTAAATAATGAAGACATAAGGGATGAATTGGCAGAAAATAGACTGCGAAAGTTTCGATACAAGGATGTCGCCTTGCTCCTGCGCGCATTTACCCAGGTAAGGCCGTATATTGAGGCCTTTAAACGGTACGGTATTCCTTACCTTGTGGAAGGAGAAAAATACTTCTACACCACCCAGGAAATTCTCGACTTTATGAATCTCCTCCGTATCATAGAAAACCCTTACGATACGATTGCCCTGGCAGGTGTGCTGCGTTCGCCTATGGTAGGCTTAACCGACCGTGAGATATACGAGCTTCGGATACATAATCTGTTCGATTACCGCAAAGACATCTCAGATAAAATTCTGAATGGGCATGGATCGATACAGAGGGATGAAAATAATTCTTTTCCCGTTTTTCTGGAGGAAGATAAAGGGAATTTCCTCTCTTTCTCAAAAGAGGGTCAAGGGAGCTCTCCCCCTTTTCTAAAGGGGGATCAAGGGGGATTAAAAGAAATTGACAAAACCCTGAATCAACCCGATTTTATACCCATAGTAAAAGAGTTTTACAACCTTCTCAGAAAATTCCATGCTCATGCAGGCATACTTCCCGTTTCTCAGCTTATTGACGAGATTATGGACAATACCCATATTGCCGAGATTACCGCCTCTGCATGGCACGGCGAACAGAAGCTGGCTAACCTCCGGAAACTCTACCAGATGGCATGCGATCAGGAACAATCTGATGCGATCTCTTTGAAAACCTTCATCAACCGTATAACCAGACGAATAAAGGAGGCAAAGGAAGAGGGAGAGAGTCCTCTCGCCGACGAGACGCTGGATGTTGTGAAAATCCTGACAATCCATAAATCGAAGGGGTTAGAATTTCCTATCGTAATACTGGGTAACTTACACGGTGAAGTAAGAAATGATAATGAAGTCCTGGGTCCGGCAGTATTCGATTGGTCTACATCCACAACGGGCATAGTGATTGGCAGAGGGGTCCGGCAGGTAAGGAATCTGCACAGTATTCTCATTGAAAAGAAATTGAATGACCGCTCATGGGAAGAAGAGAAACGTATCCTCTATGTGGCAATGACCAGGGCAAAGGAACGACTTGTCCTTACCGGTTTATTGAAGTATGACGATAAATCCTATATGGGACTGATTACACAATCGCTGAAGGAATCCGCAGGTATTGAGTTTGATAACGAAATAGTTACGAGCACGAGTAGCTTGCCCGCAGATTCAGAAAATAGCCCTTCATCACCTTCTACAAAAACGCCAGAAATTCCCTTTTTTGAAAAAACATCAAATTCTCCCCCTTTTTTAAAGGGGGATCAAGGGGGATTAAAAAACAATTCCTCCAGGAGAAAAAAAATCTCTTTAGGAAACGCAGAGATTTTTGCAGAACATTTCAAATTCGATGGTATACGTCGTCCCTCAAAAACCCAAAAGGGGAAAAAGTGGAATACCGATTGGGCATCTTGGGTGGAAATATGGAGGAAGCGTAAACAGGCAATGGATGAGATAAAACAAACCCCCATCTTCATCTCTCCAACTTCCCTCTCCGCGGAAGGGATATCTCACCAGGAATCCCCCCCTACTCTCAGTGGCGGAGTCGGGAAGATTGCTGAAGACCGTTTAAACCTTGCTATGTTAATTGGCTCCATGTGCCATTATGTATTGGAGAGATGGGATTTCCGCGGGATGAGAGAAGAACTCTGCAGATTAATAGAATCCGCTATGGGATGGGTGTTCACCACGCAAAATGAGGATGCAGGAGTTATGTCAACGACTCCGATACATACATCAACTTCTGTTCCTGAAGAAGGGAGTTCTAAGGTTTATATCAACCCTTCATTCTTTTCCTCTCCGGAAATATATGAAGGGACGGTTACAAAATCTCTGTATACAATACAAGCGCGGGACCTGGGGTTTATAAAAGCAGAAACATTTAAAATACTTTTGGATTTTATTGATTCGGAGGCATACAGAGAGCTGCAAAGTGCGGAAATTCTTGGGCGGGAAGTGCCCTTCTTACTTCAGTGGAATGGACAAATTATGAGAGGAAAAATCGATATCCTCTATAAAATAGATAACCGTATCATTATTGCTGAGTACAAGACAGACACGATGAAGACAACAAACCTTTCCTTTGCAGAAGCAGCTTCCTTTGCGGGTAATAGTGAGAAGAACGTTCGTACCGGCGATCAGTTTACAGAGAAGTTAGGTAAATACCGCCATCAAAAAGAGGTCTATACTAAAGCAGTAAAGCGATGTCTTAACAGAGACAACCCTGAGTTCAAATTTATCTTCCTCAGATCAGGCAAGGCCATATCTGTTTGATCATCGAAATGTAGGGGTGAACCTTGTGTTCGCCCTTATCTGAATTCAATAGAGACGCAAAATCTTATATCCCTTTTCCCCCTTTTTTAAAGGGGGATTAAGAGACTACTTCGGAGAGGACCATCGCAATAACACTTTATGTTTATCTTATTATGGAGCAGCCTTTATTCTGTCCGGTTTCAATCGGACTTGCTATAGCATGCACATAACGGAATAACGTTCCTCTTGGCCTTATTGACTTTGAAAATATATGATAATCTGGTAAAATTATTTTTGTTTAATATTCAATTTACAAACCGAATATGCCTTCTTTTATACCTACTCAAAATATGGTAAAAAATCGGGGTAGGGGCAAACCTTGTGTTCGCCCTGGTTATGGAAAAACGCATAGGTTCCGAATTTGCACAAAAGGTAAGTGAACACAAGGTTTGCCCCTATTATAATCCAACAGTATTTTGGGTAACTATAGTGATCAACGATAGAAACCAGACAGCCTATGGCAGAGACGAAGTTTTGTAAACCAAATATTTTCCGGTATTGTGGTCAATCCTTACCATGTATACCATGGTAGAGACGCAAGATTTTGCGTCTCTCCTTATGTTCTTGCCCAATCCCGTTGGGATGTCATGGTTATAGCAAAAAACAGAGACAGGGATATTTAACCCCGAAGGGGTGACATGGGATATCTGCGTTGAAATGTCATCCCTTCGGGATTTGATGGTACGGTATATTTATCTACAATCATTTCACCCCTTCGGGGTTAAATGCGGTATGTTTGGTTTCATACAGAGGGTACTATACTTTTTTAGACAAATCATAATGAGTATTGAAGACAGAAGACAATTAAATAAAAGAAAATTTCCTCATTGGGAGGAACTCAATAATGGCGGTAGAAAATACTGGCTTGAGGTAAAAGGCAGACATGGAAGAATGGCGAGATACGTTAAAGAAGTGAATGACAGGGAAGAGACCACCAGGTTTTACCAGGAAATTTATAATGATATAGATAGGTTAATGGAAATTCACGAAAAAACTCCTAGAGATAAGGGCCATAAAAATGTGGGAGAATAAGGACATGGTTGTAACCAGAGAAATGCTCGTAAATATGCTGATAGATTACATCAATAGAAGAATAGACACATCAAATCTTATAAGTTGGGCAGAGGATATGATGAGAGAAGCTGATTTTGAAGATCAGTATTTTGAGCTTTTAAGAGATATTATTGCGCGGATAGGACTTGCCGATGTGCGCGAATTCGGCCTGTATTGGGACGATTGCTGCGACTATCTTCATAAACTCGGCTACCGTGTGAAAATAGAGATATTAGAGATATCCTGATCTCAATAAAAACAATATAGTCAAAAAAATCTATTTTCCGAAAAGTTTTTGGAGAACCCCCTGATTTTAAGCCCGATCTTGGCGCTTACATTTCTAAAATTATATGTATTTGACTATAATTAAATGGTAACGGTCAACTTTCATCTTGCATTCAACCATTTCAATACGTAAAAATTTAAACCCTTTTACTTTTAATTTTTTACCGTGCAACAAGCCTTACTTTGAATAAAGGTATATATTATCTTATTATCAGGCTGCATCAATCGTACACAATAAAGGTCGCATCTCTGGGTACATATAACTTTGCAGCAGGCTTTTATGTCTACATCGGAAGCGCGCAAAACAACCTGGAACGCAGGATTGAAAGGCATGTGCGCAAAGAAAAGAAATTTCATTGGCATATCGATTATCTGTTAGCTTATGGGAAAGTTATTTGTGTCCATACCTACGCCCTTGAAAAGAACTGGGAATGTAGGCTGAGTCGGAAAATTGGCGCTATAAAAAATGCCACAACTCCTGTAAAAGGCTTCGGTTCATCAGATTGCGGCTGTATTTCTCATCTTTATTTTTTCCAAAATAACCCCGAAGTTAAGATGTCTACCTTATATAGCGAGCAAAATAGCAATTACTCAAAATAAGGATAATCAGTCAAGGCCAGGTTATACCTTTTTTGCCTATCCGATTAATTAGTAAAAATGGAAAAATAAGATGAATTATGATATGAGAAGGTATATAATTAATCGTTAATCTATTTTTTAAAACCTGCATGCCCGGCACATAACGACAAAGAACTTCTCGAAATTTTCGGTCTTTCTTACCCTTAATAAAATAAGGAAAAATGGTTTTACTAATGCATAAGACATTGATTAATACCTACTTGCAGGGAAAAGAAAAAAATTCGACAATAACTATAGGTATCTTTTATTCTCTATCTGATCTTCTGTTGGTTGAAAAAAATGAACGAAACACCCATGATGCGTCAATATAATGAAATCAAAATACAACATAAAGACGCATTGCTTTTTTTCCGTATGGGCGATTTTTATGAATTGTTTTTTGAGGACGCAAAACTTGCTTCAAAGGTATTGGGAATTACCCTCACGTCGCGCTCAAAGGGCGAAAATTCAATACCGATGGCTGGTGTACCTCACCATTCTGCCGAGTCTTATATCCGAAAATTAATTAAGGCCGGGCACAAAGTAGCCATTTGCGATCAATTGCAAAACCCTGAAGAGGCTAAGGGAATTGTAGATCGCGGTGTTACCCGGGTTATAACACCTGGCACAGTCACCGAAGATTCTCTCCTGGAAGATAAAAGCAATAACTATTTAATGGCGCTATTAGAAACAAATACCCTGTTTGGGTTATCGTGGATCGATCTGTCTACCGGCCGATTTGAGGTAGAGGATATCCAAAAAGACAGGCTTTTTGATGAATTTGCAAGACTAAATCCGTCAGAGCTGTTAATGGCCGAAGAAATCTTTCATAATCATACCGCCTTTGTAGAAAAAATCCGGGCAGAATACAACATCATGATTACCGCCAGACCTGATTGGGAATTTTCAAAAGATACTGCGTATCAGATCTTAACAGAACATTTTGGAACAACATCCCTGGAAGGGTTTGACTGCGAAGATGTAGGACCAGCTTTAGGCGCTGCAGGCGCTGTGATTCAATATTTAAAAGATACCCAAAAGACATCACTAAAACATATTATAAAAATCCAGAAATACCGGGCAGATAACAGAGTACTTATCGATAAAGCAACGCAGCAAAGCCTGGAACTTACACAAACCATGAGAACCCATGACAGGGAGGGTTCATTACTTGCTATAATTGATCAGACAAAGACACCCATGGGCGCCCGGTTACTCAGGGAATGGGTCATTAGTCCGCTACGGATATCCACTGAAATTAAATATCGCCAGGTTGGTGTATATGAATTGTTTGAAAAACCGGAACTCAGAAGAGAGTTACGGAATATTCTCAGTAACATTTATGATATTGAACGAATTTCAACGAAGATAAGCTGTGGTCGTGCCAATGCCCGTGATCTCATTGCTCTTAAACAATCTCTCTCAAAACTACCCGCCCTGAAAGATCAAATAGGATTTTGTATTTCTGATATCCTGGTAACCACAGAACAACAATTAGATACCCTTGAGGAAGTGCAAACCCTAATCGGCGCCGCTCTTGTATCAGATCCCCCCTCAACAATTAAAGATGGAGGGCTTATTCGGGAGGGGTACGATCCTGCACTTGATGAATTGAAATACATTAGCAAAAACGGAAAGAGCTGGATTGCCAACTTTCAAGCCGAAGAAATTGCCAGAACAGGGATTAATTCTCTTAAAGTAGGTTATAATAAGGTATTTGGTTATTATATAGAAGCCACCAACATACATATGGATAATATACCGAAGACCTATATCAGAAAACAGACCCTTAAAAATGCAGAACGCTTCATTACACCTGAGCTGAAAGATTACGAGACAAAAGTGCTAACGGCTGATGAGCGCGCGAAAGATTTAGAATATGACCTGTTTATCCGGATACGCGAAAAGGTAAGCGCCTTCACACCACAGCTACAAAAGACATCCGAGACAATTGCGCTGATAGACGTGCTATCCACCCTTGCAAATCTCGCAGCGGAAAATCGGTATATCATGCCAGAAATTACCGACAGCCTGGAATTGAACATAATCGACGGACGCCACCCTGTACTCACCCGGAAACTGGTAAATGAAAGTTTTGTTCCCAACGATATCAATCTGGATGGAGTAAACAATAAAATAATGATCATTACCGGACCAAATATGGCCGGGAAAAGCACCTATATTCGTCAAGTAGCGCTCCTTGTCCTTATGGCGCAAATAGGAAGTTTTATCCCCGCAAAAGAGGCAGTTATCGGAACCGTAGACAGGATCTTTACACGGGTAGGCGCCTCGGATGAACTCTCCCGGGGGCAGAGTACCTTTATGGTGGAAATGAATGAGACAGCAAATATTCTTAATAACGCCACGGCACGCAGCTTAATTATTTTAGACGAGGTAGGACGCGGCACAAGCACCTTTGATGGAATCAGCATTGCCTGGGCAATTACAGAATATATCTATCAGCATATCCATGCCCGAACACTCTTTGCCACCCACTATCATGAGCTTACCGAGCTTGCTTTGCTCTTTCCGGGCATCATAAACTTTAATATCCTTGTTAAGGAATGGGGCGATGAGATTATATTCTTACGAAAGATTGTAGAAGGCGGAACAGATAAAAGTTATGGAATACATGTTGCCCGGCTTGCTGGTATACCGAAAGAGGTTATTCAGAGGGCGCGCATAATCCTGAATAACCTCGAGGCTGCGACGTTAGATATAAACGGCAAGCCAAAATTTGCCCCCCTGAAAACAGTTCAGGATAAAAGGCCTACCCAATTAAAACTTTTTGTATCAAAACAAGATGTGGTAATCGAAGAGATTAAGAAGCTTGATATATCTAAGATATCTCCTCTCGAAGCTCTTAACAAACTCAACGAATTGAAAAGGAGGCTAGAAGATAACAACGGTTTATAACCGGGAAATCGACACATCGGCAAGGTAGTTTCCTCATGCCAATCATCCCCGGTTGAACCCAAGGCAGTTAACAGTTCGCTTTCGTCTGACATGTATTCAAATGGCTCAATTTATCAAATACTCTATAGGAGAAAGTATGCAATACCTACCGCTTCTTGGAATATCAGTAAATGACTCAGCCGTCTTTCTTATTATAATCTTTTTATTTATATCTGCATTTCTCTTTATGCTCTTTAAATACGGAAGGCTTTATCTCAAGTCTATTACATCAAATGCCCATGTATCTCTCTTACACATAATCGGTATGGCGCTTCGCCATGTCGATATCCAGTCTATTGTAGAATACCGTATTATGGCCAAAAAGGCCGGAATTGACATCGCCGCTGCATCTCTGGAATCACATTCCTTAGCAGGCGGAAATATTAAGCATGTTGTACGTGCCATGATTGCCGCATCGAAAGCAGGCATTGAACTCGGTTTTGATCATGCTTGTGCCATCGACCTTGCAGGAAGAGATGTATTTGATGCGATAAAGGCAAGTATCAACCCGAAGGTAATTGATTGTCCAGATCCCGTCAGGGATTGTCCAACACTGGATGCCGTAACAAAAGATGGTATACAGATAAAGGTTAAGGCACGGGTGACACTACGCACAAAGATTGACAGGCTCGTGGGTGGAGCCTCTGAAGAAACTATTATTGCCCGAGTTGGCGAAAGCATTGTTACTTCTATTGGCTCCAAAGAAAACTACAAAGAGGTATTGGAAAGACCTGACTTAATATCAAAACTTGTTATGGAAAAAATGCTTGATGGAGATACAGCCTTTCAGATTCTTTCTATTAATATTGTCGATATCGACGTAGGCGAAAACATTGGCGCAAAACTCCAGGCTGATCAGGCTGAGGCAGATAAACGACTAGCCCAGGCAGAAGCTGAAAGACGACAGGGATTGGCTATTGCACATAAACACGAAATGAAGGCGCTTGCAGAAGAAAACATGGCAAAAATACTTGCGGCAGAAGCCGAAGTGCCAAAGGCCATTGCACAAGCATTCCGTGAAGGAAATCTGGGCATTATGGATTATTATCATTTGAAAAATATAAAGGCAGATACCGAAATGCGGACATCAATCTCAAAATCCGGCGTCTCGCCTGTGATAAAATAACAAATTTCTCTATAATCATGTCGCCCCTTCGGGGTTATTTATTTGTAGTTGTTTATGACAACATCCCCGGGCCGGTGCGTCCTCCATTTGATCCAGTCAGAATACGTCGCAAAATAGAGGTAGGGGCGCACCTTATGTTCACCCTGGTTATGGGAAAATACCACCGGTTTTTGGTTTGCATAATCTCCGGTGGTTCCTCCTGTAATTTCACGAATGTCTTTATCAGGATCCAGCATGGGGAAGAAAACAGGAATGGTGTTGGATTCCCGATAAACTTGTCCTCGTGAAAACCTCTTGAATGTC
>SULG01000109.1 GCA_005524015.1 Candidatus Jettenia ecosi | reverse complement strand
ATAGATGACATGTTAAGAATTCTCTCCATTTCATACACTTACCTATTAGTCAAAGACTCAACTTTCTCCATATTCTGTTCGGTTTCATCTCTTGGATACTATAACTATTACTTGCCGCATCATAGATAAAATTGGTATAGTGATTATGATTGGCATCCCGATCGGTAAAATTGATCTTCTCCTTTCCTTCCTCCTTTAACAAAAAATATCTTGTAATTATTTTATATTCTCTTTTATATTACTATTAAGACACCTTCAAACTAAACAAAAACAACAGTTTGGATTTTAAAGGAGGAGAACGATATGTGGCTAATAGCATTGCGCATAACAACAATACTAGTCTTCTTTCTTGTATCCCGCTATGCCTTAAGCAGCCCCGGTAATGTTGATACCGGGTATGGGCGTCGCTATAGTCGGGGATCGGACGTTACCGGACCGCCAGAACTCAAGACTGCTGTTGCTGCCTACGACCGGGGTGAATACTCGGATGCTTATCAGCAGTTCTATCCGTTGGCAAATCAAGGGAATGCCGAGGCCCAGTATTACGTCGGTTACTTGCATGATAAGTTCCATTTGGGAATGATGCAGGATTATACTGTTGCGTTGCAGTGGTATCGCGCAGCAGCGGAGCAGGGCCATGCCGAGGCACAAATGCGACTTGGCGACCTGTATGCAAGTGGCCGCGGTGTGCCGCGGGATCTCCGCGAGGCAGCTCGCTGGTATCAAATGGCAAAAAGTCAGTCAGGTGCCACCTCTGCTTCAAATACTGAGCGGGCAGAGGATGAGTTGCAGCGTGTGGGTGCCGCACAATCTTTAGATACGGCGATTGCTGCCTATGAGCGTGCTGATTATGCGACAGCCTTTGCTCAGTTTAACAAACTAGTGAATGAATGGGGTAGCAAACCAGGGCGCCGTGATGCGGCTTATTATCAGCAATTGGCAAAGGCCCAATATTGGCTTGGTCTTCTCTATGAAAAGGGTCAGGGAGTGGGGCAGGACTATAAACAGGCAGCCAAATGGTACCGCGCCGCATCGAAATCAGGCAATGCTGATGCTGCGTTCAATCTTGGGGCATTGTATGAACACGGTCGCGGTGTTGCACCGGATTTTAAACAGGCGTTCGATCAATATGCTGCCGCTGAGGCTCGTGGCAATCCGAATGCCGCTGCTGCTGTAGAATGCCTTCAACACCAGATTCAACATCCTGGCGGTGCTGCCGGACAATTGTCAGGGTTTGATACAGCGGTTGCTGCTTATGATAGTATGAAATACGCCTGGGCCATTGAACAATTTCTGCCGTTGGCACAAGCAGGTAATGCCGATGCGCAGTTGTATCTTGGTGAATTGTATGATCGGGGAAGAAGCATCGATGAATCTGTCCAATGGTACCGCACAGCGGCCGAACAGGGTGATGCTGAAGGGCAGCATCGGCTCTCGCGAATATATAGTTCCAATTATGTGGACCGTGAAGGCCGCCGTAAATGGACAAACTATGCTGAAGCTGTCCGATGGTGCCGTGCCGCGGCAGAACAGGGACATCCTGATGCACAGATGGATCTGGGTAGGTACTATCGTGAAGGGCAGGGTGTGGCTAAAGACAGGGAGGAAGTGAACCGATGGTATCAAATTGCCCATAAGAATACAGAAGGCATCACCCTGCTTATTGAACCACAGTGTGCTACGGTTGCCGGAGTTGCAAAATTTACCGCAGTCTATACTGCGTGTAATCAGGGCAATAAAGAGGGGGTATTTCAGCAGTTAACCATCCTTGCGAAACAGGGCAATGCTCAGGCTCAGGATTGGCTTGGTTATTTGTATTATCAGGGGCTAGCGGGCATTCAGAAGCGAAAGATTTATATCGCCGGGACTAACCATGGTTATTTTCAGAGGGCTGCACAGTTAGTTCGTACTGCGGCAGAACAGGGTTATGCCCCTGCCCAGTATAATCTTGGCATCATTTACGAACACGGCATGGGCATTGCAGCAAATGTAACCGAGGCGATCCGTTGGTATAAGGCAGCATCCCGCCAGGGCATTGCGCAAGCCAAAGACGCTTTGACACGGTTAGGGAAGTAGACCTATCTTCTCTTGGCTTTACAACTCTCGCTTTTTCATTGAAGCATGAATATTTAATGGAGCATCCGTTCACACAGATTCCAATTGTGCATCGTGTTGCTACTCAATAAAGGCAAACTGTGATGGCGTGCGTATCTTTAATTCTCTCACCGTCCATCGTGCTATTATGGAAGCAGGTAAGCCGGAAATTGACCGTGTTGTGATACTTCTCAATCGAAGCTGGTCAACGTCCCGTATCGGAGGTTGATCTCATGCATCTCACGAGAATGCTCTTCGTTGAGGACATGTTTAAGGTTAATGACCCTATGATCCAAACACTTTGCACGAAGAGATATTATTGCCTGACTGACGAGAAGATTGCAGGAAGCTCTTCACGAGTCTTAACGCGGGAATACCTGATATGCTCATCCGAAAATTTAATATCATGGTTGGTTTCTTTACAGATGATCCCTTCGATCTGTGTACATGTTGTCGTTTCAGGATCAAATCGTATCGTGCGGATGTGATCGTAATCAAGCTGACCCGATTTTGAACCGGGAAGATAAATAGCGCCGGTCGTAAAATCCACGGCAAAGGCGATAATACCCGGAAGCAAACCGACTAAAAGCCAAGCCCCATCCATTAATGCTACTCCCACATCGATGCGTCCGGCCTCTTGATTTCTTCGTTCTGGGTATAGGATCGTGCCGCAGGAAGTAACTTGAAAGCTCAACAAGGCAACGATAAAGATTTTTGCTATTTTGTTTAAGGTGATCATATTTCTCCTTTGCTCTAGACAATATTATCTGTAAACGGCATTATTAATTCCTTGGGCAACACCGCGCAAGGCATCTGCACCGTCGTCAACAACACGGCTGATGGCGTTCCCAGCTTTATCCTTGGCTTCTTCGACCTCATGATTGGAACGATTTGAACGATTGGATGCCAATACAATTAAAATGCAGATGACAAGTAATGATAAGAAAAGCAAGTAACTGTCGAGTATTTAACATAGATCTCCAGCTTTGTGGACTTTATTTTACATGCCGACATAATGACTGGCAAGGATTAACTATGTAGATAATGGTTATTTTTCCGGAACAAGGCTTATTTGAGATACTCTTGGCATAATAGATGATAGGAAATTGCTTATTTAGCTTGGCGGAAATAGTAAAACAAAAATATATTGTGCTACAAAAATACTTTTTGATACTCTTTCACTTATACCTTATAGTATATCAGGAGAGGACGGCTTTGTGCAACAAAGCCATTTAAAATTAAAATGTAAATTTTAGGTAAAGGGTAGGAAGAAGGGTCTTTTGAGGAGAGAAAACCCTTCCGCTCGGCTCCTTTCAGGTCAGAGAAGTCGTTTTTGTGATAGTTTCTTTATCAAAATCTGAAAAAGATATCAAACAAATCTTTACCCTCAGAGGAAGATGAGAGGGCAAATCGTTACAGGCTGTCCGAGAATTATTTTGCAGAAGGAGGATCAATCATATGGCGAAATTTAAACCATTTCATGAATTCCAGAAACCTCTGATGAGATTTACCCCCCGAAGCGTTTTTAGATTATATCGAAACGGTACTATCCAAAGACCATTTCTGCAGATTAGTCAAAGAGGTCGTATTCTTGTTAGATACCGAAGTGATAGAGGCGAACTATTCTTTGTTAGGCCAACGTACCTATCATCCGAATTCTCGGACAACCTGTTTAGCCTTGCCGAGAGCAATCAAAGAGGGTTGCTCTCCAAGGAAACTGTCAGTGTATTTAAGTCGTTTACTATATATTTTCTATGAGGATTGATAATGAAATATATTATCTATATCTTGTGTGTTATAAGTTACCTGTATTTTTTAAATATTGATTCTAAAGCTCAGAATGGAGGTCAAATGAGATCTACTCTTCCTGTGGATAATGGAAAGGAAATTGCAACACTTGCGGGAGGATGCTTCTGGTGTCTGGAAGCTTTGTTTTTAGAACTGCGTGGAGTCGGGAAGGTGGAATCTGGCTATTCCGGGGGTAATGTACCTAATCCTTCGTACGATCAGGTTTGTACCGGAACTACTGGCCACGCTGAGGTGATTCAGATTACCTTTGATCCTACGATTATTTCATTTAGAGAACTTCTGGAGGTTTTTTTTACTATACATGACCCCACGACATTGAATCGACAAGGTGCTGATGTAGGCACACAATACCGTTCAGCGATTTTTTATCACACACAAGAACAAAGAAAGGTTGCCGAACACGTGATGAAAGAATTCAGTGAAGCCAAAATATGGGATGCACCAATGGTAACTGAAATAAAGGCGTTCACAGCGTTCTATCGGGCAGAGGAGTACCACCAGGGATATTATAAACGCAATCCAGAGCAACCATATTGCCGCATAGTAATTGAGCCCAAAGTGGCTAAGCTTCGTAAGCAGTATCGTGCAAAACTGAAGAAGTAACGTCTCAATCCGCTATGTATAAGATTATTTGATGCCTCTTTTTTACTCTTGTATATTCCCTTCTAAATCATAAGCCCAGGAATAATTATGGGTAGCGTCGAAGATTACTTTTTTGAACCCTAGTTTTTTAAGCGAGGGTAAAAAACCTGTACCATTAATTACTCTGTATATGAGAGGGTATGACCATGATATATACTCTAGTTTTAAAATGGTTTTTTCTTCCCCGTCTAATTGCACATTTACGTACATGTTTTTGCCTATAAAATACTTCTCCAGTTTGCCTGCCACTTCTTCCCGTTGTTTTCTGATGCATTCCTGGGTTAAGATCGCCGATACTTTTTCCATTTCTGCTTCTTTCTGCTTTACTTCATCCATGAGCCTTTGTGCTTCGATATATTCAGGAGAATCACGTTTAATAGCCTCCAAATGTATTCTTGCATCATAAATTTTTTCCTGAGAAAATTTTAACCAATTTTCATTCAACTTATATTCATTAATTAATGCCTTCCTGGCTTCAACAAGATGTTCATAGGGAGTTAATTCTTCTGGCTTGATTTTATTCATGAATGCAGGCTGTTTTATGTTTTTTGTATCCAAGGTAACCATAACAAAAAGAATGCTTATACAAATAATACATAGACCAATTGCCCACTGTTTTTTATGCTGACGTTTTGATTGATGCATTTTGGTATGCCGTACATTTTTTTATTGGTTAGTTTGAGATACTTGTCTTACGAGTTTGCAAAGATGATAAAAACAAAAATATTCCCATGCGAAAGGCCCAAATCCTAAAAATCCTGCAATAGGCATTTCAAAAATCTTGACGTCCTTCATAAAGGGAGCTGTATATACCCATTTTGATACAGCCCAGTAATTCCAAAATTCCCACAGGAAACCACAGATATAGCCAGCTATAAACAAGCTCAGTATACGCGAGAGCCTGCCTTCTTCTAAATCCCTGAGTAATGAGTTTCCTTTACTGGAATATACAATAGGTTCAAATATCATTACATATCCAGTCCATACAAGCCCAAAGAGATATTGAGCATAGTCTCTGCTTATGAGTAATGGCGCCATAATAAAAAAGAATCCGAGTACAATACTGCTGTAAATAACCCTGTTTGAGACATGGAGGCTGCTAATCCGAAATCGTTCGAAGAGCCGAAGTGTTTCAATAAGTTCTGCTGTCTGGAACATCCCCGGCATAATCATTCCAAAGGCTAATCCCATCCCCAGGCAAAGTTCTATTTTGTTTTTGGGTAAACCTTGATACTCCCAGTTTACGAGGTGCAAGTTATAAAATTCAAATAAGAGCCAGAAAGCAATAGACAGGGGTATTTGAATGTAAAACTCGCGTCTGCGATTACAGAGAAGCGAATTTCCTTTAAGCTTAAAAATAACAGCATCTAAAAACATCACATAGCCTAACCAACACAGAGGGGTCGTCCAGATGCTTACTCTATATGCAAAGGAAACACGATGTTGGATAAATAAACAAAACTCTACAAAACAGATTAACCCGATACCCACCCAGCCGTGGTATTTAAAGGCGAATGGCTTTTCACTCATAGCAGTCTTTATGGCTGTCTCGCGATTCGTCTTGAAATATTTCGCCATAGATTTTTTCCCTTTGAAAAAAGGAGTTGGCAGGAAGCTTCTTTCCGTTACTGATTTCCTTGATGACAAGGAGGGTTTGC
This sequence comes from Candidatus Jettenia ecosi, assembly GCA_005524015.1. Classification (GTDB taxonomy): domain Bacteria; phylum Planctomycetota; class Brocadiia; order Brocadiales; family Brocadiaceae; genus Jettenia; species Jettenia ecosi. The sequence goes on along the minus strand of SULG01000109.1, from coordinate 5,506 downwards.
TCTTTTGCAATTACCATTTTTAAGATTGTTAATGCAATTTGGATTCTACCTGAACTAAGATAATTATTTCAAGATAAAAAGGCGATTTCTGATTTTTGAAGATATTAGAGATAGTGATCCTTGTCTGATTTCAGTTGAAATAATTCCCTTGACACCCAAACAGATTCAGCATAGCATCTATTTTGATGTTAGGAATTTCAATGTTGAGGTTCTGTATTATTTCATGACTCAGGATGCCTTTATTCCTTATGAGAATAGGTTACCTCTATGTTACAGAAATTGCCGAATAGTACCTCTCCTACAAAAAAACAGCTCATAGTTATTTTCTTTTTAACGACTCTATTATGTATTGGAGTTGTGATAAAAGCAGGTATGGATTACCATTGGTGGCTACCTGAAACAGAGGTAATACGTAACCTTAATCCTGATGATATAAAAATCAAACTGGATGTTAATAAGGCTCCCTGGTATGAGTTGGTTTTACTGCCAAAATTAGGTGAAGTAAAGGCAAAGGCAATTGTGACCTACCGTGAAAAATACGGTGATTTTAAAACCCCGGAAGAATTAGCAAAGGTAAACGGTATTGGAACATCTATTATAGATGCCATAAGAGAACATATAAAGATTGGATCGGATACGGCTTCTGTAGACTGAAAATAAAATTTTATGGAAAAAGAACAAAAGATATTAGACAACATATGGATACGAGTCGTACTTATCGGTATTTCAATCGTTATTTTTTTATTCCTTTGTTATTTGCTAAGAGGGCCGCTTGTTTCCCTTCTCCTTGCATTCATTGTTGCTTATATTTTTAATCCTGTGGTTAATTTTTTTGAGCGAAAGCGATGGCCGTTTACCCGAAAATATATACAACGTGGATTTGGAATAGTTTTCCTCATTCTTGCTGTTTTGCTATTTACATCAGGATTTCTGGCTTACGCAATACCTAAAACAGCTGACGGGGTTTATAGAATAGGTGTTTTAATAAAGGAACGGTATCCAAAGTATTTACACGTCTTTGAGGGATTGATCGAAAGATACGGAGATAAAGAATTTGCTCAATTAGTAAAACCAATTCTGCAGGAACAAATTGAAAAAGTGAAATCAACGGAGAATGAAGAACAAAAAAAACAGGAATATGCTGATAAGTCTGAATCAGAAGAGATAGAAAAACAAAAGGTAAAGGATGTCCTTACTGCTCCGGAGGAGCAGGTTAAAAAAGAGGTTCGGGCACAAAGAAGGCGTTTAGTTGAAGCGATACAGGAATATAAAAAATATCTTCCGCAGATTATCAATTTTTTCTTAGAAATTATTAAGAACATTTTTTATGGCACCTTCGGATTCTTTAGTGTTGCGATAAATTTTATTATCTTTAGTGTTGTAGCTATATACTTACTTAAGGACTTTAATATTTTTGTCCAAAAAGTGAAAAATATTTTTCCTTTACCAATAAGAGACAAGGCAATGGCTCTTTTATCTAAAGTAAATCATAATCTCCGGTTTTATCTGAGAGGCCAAACGATTACTTGTCTTGTTCTTTCCTTCATCTATAGCATTGGTTTAACAATTACCGGGATTGATCTGGCGTTTCTTGTTGGTTTTATAGGAGGTTTTGGTAATCTGATTCCCTATGTAGGTACTGCTATTGGTATTTTTCTGGCATCTATTATCGCTCTATTCGAATTCGGTGATTTCAAACATCTCTTATATATTATCATAACATTCGGTGTTGGGCAATCGCTTGAAGCAACGGTAATAACACCGAGAATTATGGGAAAGGAGTTATCTCTGCATCCTGCCATGGTAATTTTAGCTATCCTGATTTTTGGCCAACTATGGGGATTTTTAGGGTTACTGTTAGCAGTTCCGATTGTAGCTACGCTAAAAGTTTTTATTGATGAAGTTATTTCAATGTACAAATCCTCAAAATATTATACCGGGTAATATTCAGCATTTCCATAAGCCTTATAGCTATAACAACATACACCATATAACATTTTCTTATGTCGTACTTATGCCGTACCTTTTTGAGCAACTAAGGGTAATACCTTCTCTTGACTCATACCCAAGATACGATCTGTCATGCGATCTATTGCATTTCGTTTGGCACTTGCCTGGCTATGGGAATACCTCATGGTTATACCCACATCTGAATGGCCTAACAACTCTTTAGTGGTAACGATGTCTGAACCTGTATCGCTGGATATTGAAGCAAAGCAATGCCTAAGGCTATGGAATGAGAAGTTATCAATTCCGATACCCTTAAATAGTGTGCTGAAATGCTGGCTGTATGAAGCTGTAACTATCCTGGTAATAACTCTATCATCAAAGATGGTATCATTGCATTGGCTTTCTTTGTAACCCTGGAATTCTCCTGCTAGATAGCTTGAAAGTGGAATAGCAATAAGTTTGCCTGTTTTACTCTGGATGAAAGTTATTAAGCCTTTAGCAAAATCAATATCAGACCATTTCAGACGTAGCACTTCACCTAGACGCATGCCAGTAAATAGACTGGTTAACACCATCAAGCGATCTTTACCTGTTAACCTATCAAAGATCAGGCCTACTTCTGTACTCGACAGTAGGCGATCCCTTTGCTGTGTAATCTTAAATCGCTTCACCTCTTTGCATGGGTTCTTATCTAGGAGACCTGCCTTGATTGCGGTATTAAGAATATGAGTAAGGATAATAACATCTAGATTGATGCTGGATTCCTTAACACCATCTAGTTTTTTACGGTCAATCCTGTACTTTTCAATGATAATAGAAGGGTGTGATCTTATCAAGCCGAAGTTCTCCTATATGCCTGACAATGGCATTCACCGATGTTCTCTTTGATACAAGGGTATTCTCCCTTGCCGTCTTATGTAACTCTAAGTATGTCCTTGAGTATTCCGCCAGGGTAGGAATAGCTTTCCTCTTGGGTAGGTTCAATTGACCTCTCTCACGATCTGATATAAACAAGGTAAGTCTCTTTTCTGCATCTGTCTTATTCCGTATATCCTTGAAGGTAAGCGATTGCCATTCCTTATTATCGTCAAAGAACTCAATACACCAAGTGCCACAGGTCTTATACTCACCGCTTGACCTCTTTGGCCGATCACCTGGACAATAGCTCTTGCCTGGCCTGCCATTACATGGAATAGGCTTACATTGCTGGAAATACTTTCTGTACCGCACCGCCATAGTTCCCACTTTCTAAACACAAAAGGCAACTGACTAACATGTGTGCAGACATGCTAGCCGTTGCCTTTGAGCGCCTGAGTTTCCCCAGGCAATATACTATAGTCTCTGCACAGACCTTGTATTATAAGTGGTATATTACACCGTACTTTAAGACTAATTGCTAAGGATATTCTTGATATATTTTTATATCTTTTTATCTTTTGCTATCTGTTTGTATGTGGTGTATAATGTTACATATGACTAAGAAGCAAAGAGAAAGTGCCGCTAAATACCTATATGACATTAGTAAGGGAATAGCCCTTCTTACTGTTGTTGGAAATCTTACCAAAGATAAGCTTGATATTCCCGTTATTATCTCTGGTGTTATAGCAACACTAATAATTTTCTTTTGGGCTTACAGCCTGGAAAGGAACATACAAAATGAGTAATCTTGCCATACTTTTTATAATAATTTCAGTTATTGGACTCATCGGAATATTTTTAACATACTACAGCCAAAGAAAACATTCCAAGCCATCTTGATCATATAGTCCAATACATCCCGAAGATTATTAGCCGCAATAGTTCGAAAGAAATATACCACACAAAGAAATCGTTATAATAATCCATTGAATAGACTCCTGGTTTTAACTTCTGGTTGAAAGTTACAGTACAAGACCTCTACAGTCTTTGGCTTCTCCTGTCCTGCATCCGTCTTGTGGCTTCCCTTGAAGCTCTTAAACTCATACCTTTGCCACCCTTTGTATAGCTCATCATATAATCCGTCCTGGTAGTGTGTAATCATGACTTGACCCTTTACCATGTTGAGCATGTTTGCAAGGTCTCTGTGGTCATCCAATGCAAAGTTTTCCTTCCCATAATAGCCTTCTGCATTCAAATATGGTGGATCACAGAAGAATAACGTATCTGGACTATCATACCTCTGGATACATTCCCGATAATCAAGACATTCAATCGTCACTCCCTGCAATCTCGTGGCGATTGTCTGAAAGGTGTCGATGCTATTGGCATAACTCTGTGCTGGATTACGGCCAGAGGTGGAAGGTAATGCAAAGCCGCCTGATTGCATATCACCACCGAAGCACGTCCTATTAAGGTAATACCATTGGCAAGCTTGCTCGATAAGATCATTAGGAATATTGCCTTGCTTCCACCTGGAACGTATGTCCTGCCATAGCTGCCTTGAGTATGGCATGTATTGAAGCATCTCGATAAGCCTTTGGCGTGTCTCATGGTCTTTGATCATCTGGAAGAAGTTCATCAGGTGTCCGTCAATATCATTCAGGACTTCTACCCGACTAGCGTGAGTTTATTATATAATAGGTACTATTGTGGAAGTAAGTTGTTATGTTTCATAATATGTATGTATGTATAATTTTTGTATACACTGAAACTCCTTATTATATAATAAGTTACGAAATCTGTATATTTTCTGAAGTAATATAACATATCGTAATATGTGTAGCTATATTTTCTTTTTAGTGTATACGTTATTATTTCACCTAGCCTATTTATTATCAAGGGTTTAAAAACAGCAAGTACCTTTTTCGTAATAAACTCACGCTAGGTGTCTTACCGAATAGGACATGTCCAGCACCGCAAAAGGGTTCACAATAGAGTGTATGCTGTGGCATGTACTGGACTAACCAATCCCTCAAGAAATGCTTGCCACCTATGCGACGTATGGGAGATTTAAGGTTAACTGCCATGATGTCCAATCCCTATTGGTAATCATTCCTGCATGGTTCAACCTTTAAGGTTTCCATGTGTGCAATCAACTCAGACCGTTTGAACCTCACCAATCTACCTAATTTGTAAAAAGGCACAGTCCTTCTCATTGTCCATGAGTAAATGGTATCAACCGAGACACCAAGTAATGCTGCTGCCTGTGTGACGTTTAAATATTCGTTATCATTTACTATCTGCATCGTGTTCTCCTATGTGTAAGTTTTTGCACAAGATTAGTGTATGTTTTTCATACAGCAAGGGGGGGGTTTTTGACTAGTTTTATACTATCCCCTTTTTAAGTATTTCCACCGCATCTTTAACGTGTCTTGGTGAAATGGTCACGCCTTTTTTTGTGGGCAAATAGATTCCATTGTTTCCTTGGAAGTGAATGCGTATGTCGATATACCTGTGACCTTTGAATTCCTTTTCTGTGATAACAAGTTTCTCGGTTTCGTTCCTAACAATTTCACCCAATACTTTTCCATTATCCATTAGTTTTGTCCTTTCTGTTTAGTTTCTTTCCGTCTCGCTATACGGCCTGCAGTTCAAGCACATCCAACCCCACCAGGTCTTGCCCTTGCCGTCCTCACCT
>SULG01000108.1 GCA_005524015.1 Candidatus Jettenia ecosi | reverse complement strand
CCCTTTAGCTTGATGCGTATGGGGTGAAGCCCCCTGACCTTGAATAACAAAAACAATAAGCCTCAAAGGGGCGAAAGGAAATTTTCTTATTTCCAAATATAATTTTTATCGTATTCAACACCATGTTTGTTAAGAAACTCGACAAACTCCTCTTGAAATGATTCCTTGCGATGACGCTCCTGTTGGTTTCGGATATATCGAATTATTGTATCCTCTGCTGACTTGCTTACGGAGAATGCACCATACCCATCCTGCCATCCAAATTTATCTTTGTTTGGAAACGAATCATGAACCCATTTCGAGGAATTTGTCTTTACAATCTCCATAAATTTCGAAACAGAAACGGCCTTGGGCATATGTGCATAAAACAGGGGGCTTCACCTCCTGCTATATACTATCTGCCCTTCGGGCATAAAAAGTACTTTATTGGGCAAAACAGTTATTGTTTCGAAAATATCAAATAGATACAGAATATTATCGCTGAATAGTTACGAAATTCCTATACATATACATTAAAATCTGCTGCGCGGCTCCACGGGTATAGAATGCACTATGCCGGCATTTGCATACTGATGAACACTTTCTGTCGCCAGTGTCTCGCTGATAAAATCAACATCATATGCTTCACTTAACGCCTGTAATTCATAGCGTTCCCATGCTTCTATTTCAAAAAAAGCAATTTTCATATTATTTCCCGGAGTATTCTTCCATATCCATTCTGGCAGAAAAATACTGTAAAATATCTTTGAGAGTAACAATACCGATTAGCTTGCGATCTTCAACAACCATAAGTTTAGTATTGCCATTCTGTTTCATTAAAGAAAGGGCTTTCAGCGTGTCAGCTTCCGGAGAAATGGTATTTTCAGGCAAACATTTTTTTGCAAGTTCTCTAACCGTATGCAGGTTCCATTCGTTCCGGGGAATATTTTTCACCTGAGCAATGTTGATACACCCTACGATGTTTGTATTCTCCACGACAGGAAACATTTTGAAGTGGTATTTGTAGAAATACTCTTCCACAAACTGCTCTATCGATATTGAAGGTGGCACAAAAACAGGATCTAATTTCGTAAAATTGCCTACCCTTTTACCTGCGAGCACATTACGGAGCAGCACTTGCTGATACGATATTTGAGCCGCATTTTTCACAAACATACCTATCACAAAGAACCATATTCCGCCAATAAAATTTCCCTGAAAAATGCTAAGAATCCCTAAAATCATAAGCGCTATACCAAAAAAAGAGCCGGTCCATGATGCTACCCTCGTTGCCCAGCGAATATTGTCAGTCCATTTCCAAATGGCTGACCGGAGGATGCGTCCCCCATCAAGGGGAAAAGCAGGCAGCAGATTGAATGCTGCCAGAATGAGATTAATATACGCAAGATAACCGATCACGCCTTTCATTGGCAGTAATGGGTCACTCCTGGGAATGAGCAGATTTATCCCAAAGAATCCAAATCCAAGGAAAATACTTGAAATAGGGCCAGCAATTGCCATCAGGAACTCGGTTTTTGCGTTGGGAGGCTCATCTCCCATTTCCGCTACACCGCCAAAAATGAACAGGGTAATCCCTTTCATCGGCACTCCATATCTCCTTGCGACAAAGGAGTGCCAGAATTCATGGAAAATGATCGAGGCAAAAAAACCTAAAGCGCCGCTTAACCCCATCCACCAATACGTTAACAGTGGCAAACCCTTATAATAATGGGGAAAAAATCCCCTGGCTAAGGTAAAGGTGATGAGCACTGCAAGAATCAGCCAGCTAATATCAATCTTTACCTCAAAACCAAACAACTTAAATAATGTAATTCGATTCCCAAACATAAGACACCTCCCAAAGTATTGTCACAAGAATTTTAGATTGTATTGAGGAAAAAAGATTCCCGTCTTTCTGCAGCGCTTCTTAAGGTTGTGTTCTATGAGGAAAGGGTTAGACAACGATTGACCCTCTCAGTAAATAAAGAGTCTCAAAAGACCCGAACAGGTCAAGATATTGCTCCAAAAGACGGATCAAGAGAAACTTCTCCCGCACCGTTTCTCTTGCCCTTTGCCCCATCTCTTCCCGCAATTTCTTATTTTTAAGTAACCGAATAAGCCTGTCTGCTGCTTCCTCTACAGATGATACGAGGAACCCATTTACCCCGTCCTCAATCTGATATCGTATACCGCCAACATTTCCACCAATAACAGCGGCGCCTTTCCACATGGCTTCTGCTATGGTCAAACCAAAGCCCTCACGAATTGACTTTTGCATCACAACAGTCGCCTTTCTCTGAAGGGCATTCACCAGCGCTGTATCCTGATGGGAAAGAATAATGATACGCTCATCTCTCTGTTTAATCAGAGAATCATACACCGCTTCTCCTTCCGGGTCATCTGTTGCAACATTGCCTAACAATACAAGAGTACAATCGATTTCCCTTCTTGCCAGTTTAAATGCCTTAATAACACCTTCGGGGTCCTTCCATCGGTCAAATCGGGAAACCTGTACCACTAAAGGAATATCTGTTGGGATATTATAATGCACCAAACGCTCCTGTATTTCTTCTTCTGTCATATCCCGGTTTTTAATAGAAAAGGGATTGATTGCCGGTAGAAAAAATAATTGTGGCGTCTTCAATTTCTGCTGATATTCCCTGATACTCAGGATTACTGCATCATACATTTCTATAAGCGGAAACAAGTAATTCCAGAGTTCCTTGTTTGGATTCGTCAAATCGATATGACAACGCCATATCCAGGGACATCTCCTTTTATAATGCCTGATCATCGGAAGGGGTTGAGGATCATGAATAACAACCATATCATGATCCAGGTGATTTCGAATGACATTCTCATACACAACATCCTCATAAATCTTTAATTTGCGATCGGTAAGATTAATATCCCCGCCCTGCAAAGCATTGTGTATCTTTTTCGTGATAGTAAAAAAATCGGGAGACCCCTGAATCACTCTCCATCCGGTCTTAATACCCGTACTGTTCATCAAAAGTATCAACGACGATAATATCTCGGCTACACCTCCGCCATAATATGTTGAATTTACATGAACAACATGAAGATCCTGAAGTAGCTTTGCTTTTTCTCTCACCCGTTCAACTTTCTCACTGCCAACGATCACTTCATAGTCTTCAACCTTAACGAGTCTGCTATCCTCCATTGTTTAACACCTCTCCGAAATCTTACGCAATTCCTGAAATCATCTGCTGATATAAGTACTCTGCATCCTCCCGGCGGCACAATTCGGTGCCGGGAGTCATTACCGCAGCAGATCCGGCCGCTATACCGAAACGGACAGCATCCTGCAGCGAACTTCCCTTTGCCAGGCTTACTACGATACCAGCCACCATGCTGTCACCAGCGCCAACCTTACTCTCTATTGGCACCACGGGCGCCCGTATGCTCTCATATCCATCCTTTGATACCAGGAAGGCGCCTGCCGCGCCGAGAGAAATAACAACAACTTCGCTTTTTCCTCTTTCAATAATCTTCTTTGCAACTTCCTTCACGTGTGATTCATTTTTAATTTTTTCTCCTGCAAGGTACTGGAGTTCACTCATATTGGGCTTGAGCAAATACACATGCGCGCCTGCCGCTAAACGCAATGCTTCGCCTGATGTATCAATACATATCCGGCTGCCAGGCTTTTTTGCTCTCTGCGCTACCTGTGCATAGAAATCATCAGGTACTCCGGGCGGAAGGCTTCCACTTGCAACAATATACTCCGGGCTCGGTGTGATACGAGATATACTATCCAAGCATTGCTGCCATTCCCTGTCATGTAACGTTGGTCCTGGCATACCAAAACGGAATTGCCGCTGTGTAGACTCTTCTAATACAATGAAATTTTCACGCGTCATTCCTTCGATTTCAATTGGCTGGTGATTGATATGCTCCTGATTAAGCAAGATTTGCAACATCTGCCCTATTGGTCCTCCAGAAGTATACAGCGCTGTGGATTCTCCACCCAATTTTTTTATTGTGCGGGAAACATTGATACCGCCGCCTCCCGGCTCATGGCGGGGAGATTTACCCCGCAATTTTTTCTCAGCAATAACATGATCTACGTTGCAACTGGTATCAATCGTGGGGTTCATTGTCAAGGTAATAATCTGCATGGATTCTCTACTTTCTTACGAAAATTGCTCTTATATTCTCTTGCCGGTCAATGCCTCAAAGCCAGCCACAATATCCATCATTTCGGCAGTAATCGAATCCTGGCGTTGCTGATTAAATTGAGTTCTGAGTTCTTCCAGACGATCCTCAATGTTTTTCTCTGCAGCCTGCATTGATGATAAACGACTGGCATTCTCACTGGCCAGAGATTCCGCAGATGCACGGTATAATAAAAAGAACAGGTATTGACGGATTAATGCTGAGAATAATTGATTCCAATCCATAGTGTATAGGGGAAGAACACGTGTAGGCCATTCCCTTTTTTCCAAACTCCGGAGCCACTTTGTATTTAAAGGAAGAAGATGCGCCATACGAGGGCTGTATGCCGGGCCTGATAGCCGCTCATGGTAAAATATAACAATTTGATCAATCCTCTTATTGGAGCGTAAATCTTCTATTCTAATCAATACTTTTTGTACCATGGAAATGATGCCTTCAACTGACCCGGGAACAGAAAATTGTTCTTCCACGGGCTGCTTTTCCCCTTCAAAGCGCGCAGCTACCCGTACACCAATACCCAAAAGTATTCTGCTCTCCGGTTTTTGAATCCTATTCATGTTATCAATTGCAAACGATACGATTCGATCATTAAACTGTCCACACATGCCCTGATCTGAACCAAAGACTATTGCACAAAGATTGCCACCAGACATTTGGCATCGTTCCATCACCCTCTCAGGTTCTTTTTTCAAAAGAAATTGAAATCCCAGTTCAACGGCCCGGTTATACTCGGAAAGCGATTCTACAGCCCTCTCATATTGCCGGATAGCAACTGCAGCTATAGTTTTCATAGTCCCGACGATAGACTTTAATTCTTCTGCGCTTCTCAATTTACCCCGCAACGACTCATAAGTTTCCATTCCCGCTCTCTTTTCCTTTTTTTGAATAATTACCTGATTGTATGGTCTTTTCTACAGCACTGAGTATTGCTTTTTTATCATCATCATTCAGTTTTTCATCTGCCAGAATCCGTTTGCCTGTATCGGACAGCTTTTCTAAAGTCACCTTTTGGACAGCCTTTTTAACCTCATTCATCTTATCAATTGGGACATTATCAAAGAGGCCTTGTGTCACCGACAAGAGGATAGCAACCTGCTCAGGAGCCGATAGTAAATCATACGATGATTGTTTCAGAATCTCACGGATATGCTGACCACGCGCAAGTATCTTTCGCGTTCTTTCGTCAAGTCGTGTTCCAAAACGCGCAAATGATTCTAATTCCTCAAACTGAGAATAAGACAGGCGCGAATTACCGGCAATTTCATGGTACGCTGATAATTGCGCCTTTCCTCCCAAGCGGGAAACTGATTTCCCAACATCGAGAGCAGGCAAAATACCTTTTTGGAATAGCTCTGGAGAAAGATAAATTTGGCCATCAGTAATAGAAATAAGATTCGTTGGAATATATGCTGATATATTTTGCGCTTCTGTCTCAACAATAGGCAAAGCAGTAAGAGAACCGCCACCATACTCCTTACTCAGATGAGTAGAACGCTCAAGCAATCGCGAGTGAATATAGAAGATATCGCCAGGGTACGCCTCTCTGGCAGGAGGCCTGCGAAGAAGCAAAGAGATCTCCCGGTACGTACGCGCATGACGGGATAAATCATCATATACGATTAAGACATCTTTCCCTTGTTCCATAAAATATTCTGCCATAGAGGTAGCGGCGTACGGAGCAGCAAATCTTAGTCCCGGAGAATCCTCTCCGGTAGCTACTACTACAATACATTTTTTCATTGTTCTGTATTTACGTAAATCATCAATTATCTTTGCGACTCCGGAAATTTTCTGCCCTATTGAACAATAAACACAAATAACATCTTTATCCCTCTGATTGATTATAGCATTAACTGCAATGGATGTTTTGCCAGTTTGCCTGTCGCCAAGAATTAATTCCCGTTGACCTCTTCCAATAGGAATCAGGGCATCAATTACCAGAATTCCTGTTTGAAGAGGAACACTTACCGGCGCACGGTCCAGAATTCCCGGGGCTTCCCGTTCAATAGGCTGTCGCTGTGAAGCATGTAATGGGCCCCGTTCATCCAGGGGACGACCCAGTGAATCAACGACACGGCCAAGGAGGGCATCACCTACTGGTGTATCCAAAACTCTGCCGGTACGATAAACTTCACTACCGGCTTTTAAAGTCTGCGCCTCATCCAGTAAAACGATGCCAATTTCTTCCGGATCGAGATTGAATGCAATTCCTGCTTTATTATCTGAAAAACGAATGAGTTCGTTAAGTTTAACACCCGGTAATCCTTTCACCCGGGCAATGCCTTCACCAATAAAATGTACGGTACCTGTCTCCCGGGATTCGAGTTTAACCTTATGCTCCCGAAGTGTCCTGTTAAGAACCTTAAAAGTATCGTCCAGAACAGTTTTCAACTCTCTCTTATCCTTCTCCGTGTTCACCATCCTTGTTTTTCATCTCCTTTATCTGAAAGAATCTTTTCCTCTCCCGCAATCATTCTTTTTCCTGGCGTTTTCCATTTTGTTTTTCCTGATACATATTTTCCTGATTTTCCCTCATTTTTCTTTCGATGGCATTGGTTACACTATCTTCCAGATCACGTAAATAATTCTCCAGATTCCAGGAAATTTTACGTCCATTCACTTTTAGTTCTATTCCACAGATCAGGTCAGGCGATGTCGTAAACCGCACATTAATAGTAGTGGTAATTTGTTTTTGTATTTCATGTATCATTTTTTGGCGCATTTCCGGGGGAATCTCAAATGCGCTGTTTATATCAATTTCAGATTTTTTCGATCCCTGTATAGATTTTCTCAGGGTATCTATTTCCTGTTCGTCTAACCTTTGGATTTTTTTGATAAAGAAGCCGATTATCTGTCGCCCAAGATCGGCATCTGCCAAATCTGCCAGGGCGCGACGCGCAACAGCATAAACCTCTTTGCCCGCTTGTTGGCGGATGTCGTTCATGAATAATTGTCTCTCATGCTGGATTGCCTCATACCACTTAGCCTGGGCTTCCCTTATCTCACCATGAGCCTTTTTCAGCAATTCTTTTCGCTGAGATTCTACCTCTTCATGAGCGTTTGAAAGCATTTCTTCATACTTATCATCCAGCTCTTTGAGTTTTTTCCGATAAGATTCTGCTTCCTGCTCCGCCTCCTGTTTCTTCTGGCCTGCATCTTTTAACTGCGAAATAATTTTTTCTTTACGTTCATCCATAACCTTAACAATCCGGTTATACAGAAAGTACTTTAGCAGGACCACCAATATTACAAAATTGATTATTTGCGCTATTAACGTGAGTACATCAATCTGCATAGGCTATTTTCCCGCCTGCGAGACTACATGGTTCCAAAATGGGTTGGCAAAAATAAGAATTATAGAAATAACAAAGCAATAAATAGCAACGGATTCTATCATTGCCAAACCAACAAATAACGTTCGGGTAATGGTACTAGCCTCGTCTGGTTGTTGCGCAATGGAACTCAGCGCCTGAGCTAAAGCCCGTCCTTCTCCCAGCGCAGGACCGATTGAACCAATAGCAATAGTGAGTCCTGCAACAATGATTGAAGCTAAACTGACAATATCTTTCATTTCCATGTTACGATCTCCTTTCTGTTTAATCCTTCCTGATCATTCCCTATTGCGGCCAGCACGGGTCGCAGATGCAACATATACAGCAGCAAGGATCGCAAAGATATAGGCTTGAATTTGTCCAATTAACAACTCTAATACCTCCATCACTGCCGGAACAAAAAAAGGCACAACTGAAATCAATATTGCGCCGATTAAGGTTCCGCTCATTATGTTTCCGAATAGCCGTATTGCGAGTGTCAGCGTATGTGAAATTACCCCGAGAATATTAAAGGGAAGCATGAATATTGAAGGTTTTATATAATACTTCAGATATCCTGCAAGTCCTGATTGGGTAATACTGAAAAAAGGAACCGCAAAAAACACACAAATAGCTAATGCTGCTGTAGTCGAAAACGAACTTGTTGGAGGATGATATCCAGGCACAATGCTGAGAAAGTTTGAAATCGAGATAAACAAAAATAATGTGCCTATGAAAGATAAGTACGGCTCCGGTCTCTGACGAACAATTTCACGAATCTGGTTCCTCATAGAATCTACAATGGTCTCGAGAAAGTTTTGCCAGCGGGATAACGCAAATCCTGCAGAAAGATTTTGAGTTACTAAGAGGGAAACGATGATCAATAAGGCCATTACTACCCAGGTATATACGATGGTGGCGTTGATACGAAAATAACCCCAGATAAAAATCGTGACAGAGTCAGGACTTATTTCCATAAGTATCTTTTCTTTAGTAAAAGTCTAAAATTAATATGCCGTGATTGTAATCGCTGGATCAAAACAATCCGCGTGAATAGAAACCCCAGCATGAAAGCTAATAAAGGTTTCCATTCACCATGAGTAATAATAAAATAAAGGCCACACAAGGTAGCTGCAATACGCATAAGGAAACTACCTGCCATAAAAAATGCAGGGCGACCCGATACAGGAAGAACCTGCACCGTTAACCAAAGACCTCCAAAATACAGTATGCTCAGTCCAATACCATTGGCAAGAGACAATACGATAAAAATAATATCATTTGCCATACCTGTGTCTTCTTTACATTTTCTACTGTAGGGCGAGGCTTTAGCCTTGCCAGGCAACCCTAAAGGGTTGCCCTACATAATTGAAATTCCTCAACGTCAACGTTAAATTAGGATATACCATAATTCTGATAAAGTTATCTATATAAACTCAATCGCCCCGACTCTCCTTTTTTACCCAATACCATGCATTCAGGCATCCAAGGATTACTCCAATGACAATGAGCGTAAGAGCCCATGAAAATCTGCCAGGCCACTTTCTATCCAGCCAGATTCCGATTAATGTGAGAATTATGGTTGGAATAGCTACCGACCAACCAACCATACCAAACATACTTAATCCATATATAACACTAAACCCTTTCTTCTGTCGGGCCTTTATCCTGCGCGATTCTTTTATTCCTACCTTTTTGCTAAATTCTTCTCTGTGACTATATTTTTCTTTTTTATTCTTAACCATGCTATTTCAATTTAAGAAAACGCCGGACAAAGCTGGCCTCTATATTTGCTAAAACTGAACGCGCCTTCTTTTCCTGGTCACTTAACGCCTCAAATTGCCCTTCTATTGTTCGCCGTAATGTTCCCAAATCAAGCCCTCCTATTGCATTTCTCGTGGAAACAAGAACTTCAGGGCCTGCCTTAATAAGGATTCCTTCATCAACAGCAATGAACTCTTCTTTCCCTGCCTTAGATACAAATGATAAAAGACCCGGAACAAGCGCTGTCACAAAATCGACATGCCGCGGTAAAAGGCAAAAACAACCGTTTTCAGCCTCAGCAGTTACCTTGGTTACTTCCTGATCAATAAAAATTTCTGCTGGTAATAAGATTTTCAGTTTCAAGATTTTTTTGCTTCGCTTATTTTCCCAATCATATATAATGATTCTTCGGGATAACCGGCAAACTCATCATTCAAAATACGCTCACAACCCTCAAGGGCATTTTCTAAGCTCACCATCTTACCTTTGCGACCGGTGAATTGTTCTGTCGTAAAAAATGGTTGGGTTAAAAATCTTTCTAATCTTCTGGCCCGGTTCACCGTTTTCTGCTCGGTTTGCGATAGCTCCTCTAATCCCAGCATGGCAATAATATCTTTTAATTCCTCATACTCTTCCAAATTCTGCCTGACTCCCTGGGCTATCGTGTAGTGCTTGTTTCCGACAATATCCGGCGTCAACATATTTGAACTGGACTGAAGTGGATCAATTGCAGGATAAAGACCCTGACTAGCTCTTTTACGGGATAATACTACCGAAGTGGACAGATGGCCAAACGTGTGCACTGCTGCAGGGTCGGTAAAATCATCAGCAGGAACATATACAGCCTGAACCGAGGTAATAGCTCCTCTGTTGGTACTGGAAATCCTCTCCTCCAGTTCGGCAAGCTCAGTTCCCAATGTCGGTTGATATCCAACACGGGAAGGAATATGCCCTACAAGACCAGAAACCTCTGCCCCTGCCTGAATAAAACGAAAGATGTTATCAATAAGAAGCAATATATCCTTACCTTCTTCGTCCCGGAAATACTCCGCCATAGTTAAAGCAGCATGCCCAACTCTAAATCGCGCGCCTGGCGGCTCATTCATTTGTCCAAAGATAAGAATAGCATTATCCAATACTCCCACCTCCTGTATTTCCCGATAAATCTCCTCTCCTTCACGGCAACGTTCACCTATCCCGCAGAATATGCTAATTCCATGATACTGCTTGGCCATATTATTGATCATCTCCATGATTAAGACCGTTTTACCAACACCAGCCCCTCCAAACAAACCAGCCTTTCCACCCATCTCCAGGGGAGAGAGAACATCTATTACTTTAATTCCCGTTTCAAAAAGTCTCGAAGCAACTACCCGTTGAGATAAGGGTACGGGTCTCTGGTTAATAGAGCGCCACTCTATTCCCTGAAGTTTTTCTTTTTTATCAATTGTCTCTCCGAATACGTTAAAAATTCTTGATAAGAGTTGCTTTCCTACGGGGACTTTAAGAGGTTGACCTAAATCCGCTACAGGAGAGCCACGAAATAACCCTTGTGTTGGCGTCAAAGCAATTCCCCGAATTGTTTCGGAATCGAGATGGATTATAACCTCGATTACGATCTTACCGTGATCTCCGGCTCTCAGCTGGTTTCGAATTGCAGGAAGCTGATCTGGAAAGCGCGCATCAATCACACTTCCCCGAACCGAAATCACCGTACCACGATTCAAATCATCATTTCCATTCACCTTTCAACCCTCTGAGACTTTTTTGTTTTCAGCCTGTTACTTATCATAATTCGCCATAACCCGCGGAAAAAAATTTCTATGAAATCCAGCTCAAGCGCTTCTCTCAATGATAAAAACAAGAGAGTAAAAATACTATCTCCATAAAGAGTAAGTTTTCTACTATTAATGGTACCGGATTTTAAACTCTGTATAGAGAAGATACCCAATAGTAATATTATCATTCACTTAAGGGTGAAGAATATACAACATTGCGGTTGGCGTGATCTTAATAGCACAACAAAGAATTCTTACACCGATAAAATGCTTTATATTCTATAAGAAAAGCTGCTCACAAGGAAAAATGCCTTATTGGACAGAATACAAATATTTTACTTCTCTGCCATTTTCGTTCAGATTAATATAATTTAAAGATTTACCTTCAAAAAATATACCACGATAGAATAAAAAGTTATATTTGCCGGTATTATGGAAATAAAATTAGACTAAAAGACATCCCAAAACCACAATTTAGCATCTACAGGCATTCGAAATACCAGTATTTACAAGGAGTTTCGGATACAGAAATGGGTTTTGGGATAAGTTCCAGTATGGTAGAGGCAGGGAACAGATTACTACTGGATAAATCAGGAGTGTGCCATATCACAAAAGTGTGCCGTCACAAAAGCGTGACACGTCACCATTGCGCGATGAATGGTATATAAAGTCAATAATTATAT
>SULG01000107.1 GCA_005524015.1 Candidatus Jettenia ecosi | reverse complement strand
GGTTACAGCTTTGCTGCACTATGATATTTTCAATTCCAATTCAAGATCTTTTATCATTTGCAAATCATCTTCTATCTTTCTTCCCTTTGTAGTCAGATAGTTTCCAATCATCGCACTATTAGCGCCTGCATAAAACATCCATGATTGTAAATCACGCAGATTCTTTTCGCGACCACCCGCGATTTTAATTTCCTTATCAGGCAAAACGAATCGAAATACAGAAATAATCTTTAATGCCTCCCTTGGTACCAAAGAGACGCTGTTTTCCAGCGGCGTACCAGAGACCGGATATAAAAAATTTAAAGGAACAACATCGACATCCAAATTTTTTAAGGTAAACAACAGGTGAATACGGTCTTCTCTCTCTTCTCCAATACCGAAGATTGCGCCACTGCATATTTCTAATCCAGCCTCCTTTGCGGCATGGATAGTATTTATCCGGTCAATAAACGTGTGTGTTGAACATACCTTTGGAAAAAATCTCTCAGATGTCTCCAGGTTGTGATTGATCCTTCTGAGTCCGCTTTTCACTAAAGATACCGCTGTTTCTTTTGTCAGCGTTCCAAAAGAACCGTGCGGATGGATACCGGTATTCTGAACAACAGTTTTTATTGCCTCGCAAATCCTATCAAGCTCATGAGGATTATCGATACTATATCCGCTGGTAACGATACCAAGAGAGCTTGAACCCGTCTGTTCCGCATATTTGGCGCCATCGAGTATCTTATTTGTACTTACGAATGGAAAGGCATCAATGCTCGTATGATAACGGGCAGACTGAGAACAGAAACTACAATCCTCTGTGCATTTACCCTGTTTTGCGCTGATAATAGAGCAGGTATTTATATCATGCCCAAAATACTGTAAACGTATCTGATTAGCCCAATAAAATACATCATAAACCTCATCGCCCTCTATTCCCATAAGAAATAGGGCATCATCGCGACTGACAGGTTCATTCTGTAAGGAACGATACGCAATTTTTTTTATTCTATCATTCATCGTAAGTAATTTTAGCTACAAATACCATGAGCCACGAATGAACTATATATTTTTGTATTTCAGATAGGCATTACGGACATTGTGCCAAACAACTTCGGGACGTTCGGACCGTACATACGCCATACAATCGGTTCCCTCAAAGCTCCATGTGGCTATGTTCCGGATACCTGAATTGTAAGCCACATCTATCGCTGTTGTAATCTCTTCTTCCCTGTTTGCAGGCACCCGATAACCCTGTATCCATATTTGAGGTTCTTTGTTATATTTCTCTGAAAGGGTAATCACATCGTAAGAAATACGACTCACAAATTCAGTTACATCCTGTTTATAACTGTACCAATAAGGATCACTCCCGAAGATATTTATACTTTTAATCGCGGCAACCTTTTCCCATTCATAGATACCATATCGGGGATCAGTTGTTGGGAATAAACAAACTGCGCTCTTTAATCCCTTTTCAGATGCCTCATCCGCCAGGTACGTAAGAAAATTGACAATCGTCATTTGTCGAAACGTCTTTACGTCTTCGGTAAAATCCAGAGGCATCTCGTAGCCGTATGTATGTTTAAAGATATCGCCACATACATTACAGGTACACCCCCAAATATCCCTCTTTAAACCTCCGAATAAAGAGGTAAACTCTCCAAAAAACAGGTGCGGCTCATCCCACAATATACCTTCCGCCTTTGTCTTTGCTGCAAGTTCAATCCATGCCAGCATGGTATCCCGAAATGTCTTTGAGTTCAAACATGCCTTGTATGTTCTTATCTCGCCTTCTGGAAAATTTAATCGTTGTCGGCAATGTGGATAAAGTTTGACAAAGGTAGAGAAGGACTCTCCGCCAAAAACACGCCCGACACCCCACGGATCAAGAAAGACTTCCAATCCGGCTTCGTGACTTGCCTTCACGATATCGACCATCGTGCCTGAATGATACAGCGTATCGTGCTCACTCAGAGTATGAACGACAAAATTACAGCCATCGTCAGTCATCTTCTTCATATCTTCCCTGACATGACGCAGTATCCGGTTCGCAAAATAGCTCGCTCCAAGTTTCATGGTGGTTTATGTTACCTTTAGAAAAGGTATTCTGTCAAGTAAATCCATACATGAATATTTTTCCCTTGCCTGAACATTGACTAATTGCTAACATACCAAAAGCTCTTTAGGCTCTGCCATGTGCGTGTTTTGAGGCGTTATTTTTAAGGACCTATACTATCATTTTGGTAGCCCGTCTTTGCTAGTAAGCGTACTCTTCTTTATAAGAAAAGTACAAAGCTATCATGGGGTAACCTACTATAAAATACGGGTCCAAAAGATATCCTCTCACGGCATTGCGGTGGAGCCTAATTCATATCTCTTCTTTGCAAATCTTCTCTTCGTAAAATATTGCTCATGTGTTTATCATATCAAAAATTCATTTTTTCCACAAACCTTATATTGTGTTGAATTTACATACATAAACTTATATAATGTCTCTTATAAAATTGGAACTTTATACGGTGTTTTTTTGTTTTAAAAAATTGGAACCTAAAGACAATGAGGGAAGAAAATAACAGAAGGAAAGAATTTGAAGAAATTGCCATGAGGCATATCGATTCCCTCTATAATATGGCATTGCGCCTGATATTGAATAAAGAGGAAGCCGAAGACCTTGTCCAGGAAACGTATTTAAAAGCATACCGGTTTTTTAATACTTTTGAAAAGGGGACAAATATAAAAGCCTGGCTTTTTAAGATTCTTCGAAATACTTTTATCAATAAGTATCGAAAAACGATGAGTATGCCGAATGAGTTCTTTTACGAAGATACAGAATCACTCAATAATCATGTAACCTATGATCAGGAAAAGAGATCCGAAGAACCATCAGATACATTAGAAAGTAAATATACTGATTTGAGTAACTTAATGGAAGATGATGTAAAGCATGCAATCGACAGCCTGCCTCTTGAATACCGGGAAACTGTCCTGCTTTCAGATGTAGAGGAATTGCCTTATAAAGATATTGCGGAAATTACGAATGTGCCAATTGGAACTATAAAATCCAGACTTAACAGAGGAAGAAAATTACTCCAAAAGAGTCTGCGGGAATATGCGAAAGACAGAGGCTTTATTAAAAGGAAAAAATAATGTCTTGTATTGATACGATGAAATATCTTCATGAATTCATGGATAGAGAACTCCATGAACCTCATTATGTAATAATTCAAAAACACCTTGACCACTGTGATGAGTGCCATCAAAGGTATGAATTTGAAAAGGGTATTCGATCTTTAGTGAAAGCATACTGCACAAACATCACAGCTCCTGTATATCTTCAAAGTAGAATCATTAGCCAACTTAATTCTCTTGATGCTGAGGACACAAAGGACGCCGTTAAAGAGATTATCTATCAACGAAATTCACGACGCACATTGCTTTCTTCCCGCTTATACGCAGCAGCAGCATCCGTACTTCTCTTTCTGGCAGGTGGTATTTTTTATTACTCAAATTATTATGATAACGATCCCGTATCCATTGTTGATAATGCTGTAAAAAACCATGTTGTAGCGGTAAACAATAATTTGGTGTTTAATGAGAAAACCTCTGTTGTCGGTGAAGTAAATAAATATCTTGGAAATACCATAAATACCAACCTGGAGAATTCATCTCCCGTTCTGGATACAAGACAAATCCGTACTGGAGGAATACCTGTTCGATCTTATGGAACAAATAGTCCTTGTGTTATCTTTGATAAGGGTGGTAATAAACTGTCACTCCAAACAATACACAAAAACACCCTCTCATCGGGAAATCTAGAAAGAGTCCGATTAGGGTCTCAAGAATTTTATATAGGAAACTGCCGTGGATTTAATGCTGTATTATGGCAAGAGGACGGTATCACTTACTGCCTTACCTCAGATATTAACATAAGCGAGATGTTGAGATTTGCAAAAGGTCTTACCTCATACTAACACCCATTTGTTCATTTTTAAGTAAAGCTCTTTATAATCATTCAGTCCTTTGTCATCCTTGAAAAACTATAGACGAATTCATTAAAACTATGGTACATTTTCGTTTATAGTCCAATTAACGTAAATAGTAAAAGAATAACGATGGAGCATCTCTATTTAAGTTATCTATAAGAATATATTTTTTTGATTTTATCCTTCACATTTACCTGGGATTCAATACCATGAGCTTCTACGACGTTACACTCACAATATCAAATACCCTGGTTACCTGGCCTACTGACCCGCCGGTAGCCATCCGAAAAACAAGCTTGATTTCTCAAGGCGATTCCAGTAATGTATCCGAATTAAAATTCGGCTCACATACCGGAACCCATATTGATGCGCCCTATCATTTTGAAGAAAACGGCATCAAAATAGATCAAATCCCCCTAGATTACCTCATAGGAAATGCAACGGTATTCGATATAAAAAATAAAGAAAAGATTGATTTGGATGAGGTAAAATTATTACAATTAAAAGGCGTTAAAAGAGTTATTTTTAAGACTATTAACTCTACTTACTGGAGACTCCCGGAGTTTAAAAAAGATTTCGTCTATATCACAAAAGAAGCTGCCCAATACTTAGTCGATAACGAGGTAAAACTCATAGGGATAGATTATCTTTCCGTTGAAAAATTTGGAAGTACCTATGCTGATACCCACCATATTCTGTTAAGAAAAAACGTTGTCATTGTTGAAGGTCTCGACTTAAGTAACATAAAAGCAGGTAATTATGAATTGATCGCATTACCATTAAAGATAAAGGATGGTGATGGAAGCCCGGCACGGGTAATTTTAAAAAGTATATCATAATGAAAATAATGACCAGATAGGAGGTACATATTCATTGATTGAGATCAGGGTTCATGGACGAGGGGGGCAAGGTTCCGTGACAGCAGCAGAATTGCTAGGTTTTGCAGCTCATAGTGATGGAAAATATGCGCAGGCATTTCCATCATTTGGATCAGAAAGGATGGGAGCGCCTGTTCAGGCATTTGTTCGAATTAGTGATAAGCCTATCCGTATCAGAAGCCAGGTTTATAAACCTAATTATGTTATTGTACAAGACCCCACGCTCTTAGAGGTAATTAATGTCCTTGATGGATTACAAGAAGATGGACTGTTGTTAATTAATTCGAAGAAAAAGGCGACTGAATTAGGTATAAACACTCCTATCAAAGTAAAGACAATTCCGGCTATGGAAATTGCTTTAGAAGTAATCGGAAGACCCATTATGAATACAACCCTTCTGGGAGCTTTTGCTGCGGCCACCGGAGAAATTAGCTTAGAGGGTATTCGAAAGGCAATTCATCATAAATTTCCAGGCCCGGTAGGAGAAAAGAATATTGCAGCCGTATTGAAGGCTTTCGATTTTATTAAAAAGGAGTCATTATGAGATTAGATTTAGGCGCAATTGCCAAAGCGGGCACCAGCAAGGCAAATCAGACAGGAAGCTGGAGAAATTTTAAACCAATCTTTCACCAGGAAAAATGTATTGGCTGCAGCCTCTGTAAAATCTATTGCCCCGAAGGTTGTGTTACCATGGTAGAAAAAAAGAAATATACCGTCGATTATACCTATTGTAAGGGCTGTGGAATATGTGCTGAGGAATGCTCTTCGAGTGATATTGAAATGGTAATGGAGGAGAAGTAATGAGTACAACATTTATTGAAGGCTCAATCGCTGTTGCGAAAACCGTAGGCGTTTGCAGGCCACAGGTAATCTCCGCTTACCCTATCACACCACAGACACATATTGTTGAACATCTCTCGGAATTGGTAGCAAATGGTGAGCTAAAATGTGAATATGTAAATGTAGAAAGTGAACATTCCGCTGCGTCCGTAGTTCTTGGCGCAAGCGCCACTGGAGCAAGGACCTATACAGCTACTACATCTCAGGGATTTTTGCTTATGATCGAGGTGCTCTTTAATATTGCCGGTATGCGGCTCCCGATTGTTATGACTTGTGTCAATCGAGCTGTATCTGCCCCCATTAATATCTGGAACGATCAACAGGATTCTTTAACCGCCCGGGACAGCGGCTGGATACAACTCTATGCTGAGGATAACCAGGAAGCAAGCGATATGCATCTCCAGGCATTCAAAATCGCTGAAAACAAAGATATCATGCTTCCGGTAATGGTATGTATGGATGGCTTTATCCTCACCCACTCATTTGATCCTATAGAACTCATCACTCAGGAACAAGCAGACAAATTTTTATCACCCTTTACACCGCAATATTACTTAACACCAAAAAATCCGCTCTCCTTCGGTACTATGGTAGGACCTGATGGGTATATGGAAACTCGTTATTTCATCGAAAAGACGATGCAAGTCTCGTTACAGGTTATTAGCGATGTTGCAGCCGACTTTCATAATCAATTTGGCCGTTTTCAAGGCGGACTTATTGATACCTATAAGGTCGAAGATGCCTCACTCGTACTGGTGGCTATGGGTTCGATTATCGGTACGATAAAGGATATAGTTGATGAACTGAGGGCAAAGGGACAAAAAATAGGTGTCCTTAAGGTTCGCTCATACCGGCCTTTTCCCAAAGATGAAATTTACAAAGCTTTAAGCCATGTAAGAGAGATTGCTGTGGTGGAGAAAGCTGTTTCATTGGGTTATGGTGGCATATTAGCAAATGAGATTAAAAGCGTATTCTATGGTAAACCGAAAACGCCAAAAATTAATGGATATATCTTGGGTTTAGGTGGACGCGATATCACGATAGATACTATACACCAGGTTATTAAAGACAGCGTAAACGTCTTGTCTGAAGAAAAGTTTATTGGACTCAACGAAGCGTTGATTAAACGATAATAGTTTATACTCCCTTCCCTATTTACCTCCCAACAAAGGAGAGAAAATTATTTATCGGTAGTCCTGCCTTCGCACAAAGTGGGAAACTACTCAGTCTCCCTTGATAGAAGAGAATAAGGGTGAAGGTGAACAAATATATACAACGGAGGAAATAATTGTATGGCGACAACAACACTGACAGCCCCAACAGAACACGCATGCGGTCCCCTTTTAGCAGCCGGGCATACTGCCTGTACGGGGTGTGGTGAAGCGCTTGCCGCAAAGCTGGTATTAGGTGCAGCCGGTTCTAATATTATTGTAACATCTGCCACAGGGTGTCTGGAGGTCTTTACCACGCGGTTCCCTCAATCCTCATGGGAGGTTCCTTTTATTCATTCTTTATTCGAAAATTCAGCTGCAGTTGCATCAGGCATTGAGGCAGCTTTAAAGGCGCTGGGCAGACAAAACGAGGCAAAGGTTATTGCACAGGGTGGCGATGGTGGAACAGCCGATATTGGCTTACAAGCGCTCAGCGGTATGCTGGAAAGGGGACACGACATCCTTTACGTTTGTTATGATAATGAGGCATACATGAATACCGGTGTCCAGCGAAGCGGTTTGACACCTTTCGACTGCATGACAACAACCAGTCCTTATGGAGAATACTCCTGGGGAAATAAGCATAACAAAAAGGATATGCCCGGCATTGCTGCCGCACATGGCATCCCCTACGTTGCCACAGCATCAGTGGCATTCCCGAAGGATATCGAAAATAAGGTAAAGAAGGCGCTTACGATAACAGGCCCAAAATACCTCCAGATCCATTCTCCCTGTCCGCTCGGGTGGAGATCAAATCCTCAGCTTACCATTAAAGTCGCCAAGCTAGCCGTAGAAACAGGATTATACCCTATTTTTGAAATAGAAAATGGCAAGGTAACAAAGGTGAGAAAGGTAAAAACTCCAAAAACCCCGGTTGAAGAATATCTAAAGATCCAGGGACGTTTCGCTCATCTCTTCAAATCAGCGGAAGCAAAAGAAGAGATACAAAAGATACAGGAGATTGCGGATAGGAATATTGAGAAGTACGGATTGGCATAATGAATGAGGCCTTTGGCACTTTTATTTTTTATCAAACCGTAGGGCAAGGCTTCAGCCTTGCATCCCCGCTTGAACATGCACAGGGGAGAGCAACCCCAAAGGATTGCCTTACAGAATTGAAATTCCTAGACATCAAGATAATTCGCTGCGAAGGCATCAAGAACATGAAGTTTAAAAGATAGAACCAGGTCTTTTCGTTCTACAAAAATAACCTTTGTCGTAAATAAATCCCCTTAGTTCTCCCTCGTGAAGGGTAATCTAAGGGGATTTTTTATTATACATTATTTACCATACACATTTTAAAACCATGAGAATAGCTAACGAAGTTTGAGTAAGCCGGAAGCCTATCTCACAGGTAAAGTTTTCCTGCTTGACCAAATTTCAGGTATGATATATAGTAATACCAGGAGGTAAATTTATGAGTAAAACGAAAATAGCAATCACATTGGATCAGCGTACTGTTGAACGTATAGACAGGCTCGTACGGGAAGATGCATTTCCAAGCCGGAGTCAAGTAATTCAGGAAGCAGTTGAGGAAAAACTTCAAAAGATGGAACACAGTCGGTTGGCGAAAGAATGTGCCAAGCTTGACCCTGCCTTTGAAAAAGCAATAGCCGAGGAAGGCATGTCTGAGGAATTGGGCGAATGGCCAGAATATTAAGAGGCGGGGTTTATTGGGCTGACTTAAACCCTGTACGGGGCCGTGAACAGGCAGGCTTAAGACCTGTCTTGATTTTAAGTGAGGATGTCTTTAATGAGTATTCAGGTACTGTTATAGCCATGGCCATTACCGGTCAATCACAACGCGCTGGTTTTCCCCTGACTTTAGAGCTAAAGACCGGGAATCTTCCTAAGCGCTCGTGGGTTAAAATAAGTCAAATTCGGACGCTTTCTCTGGAAAGAATTGGTAAAAAGATTGGCAAGGTATCTCCAGAGGAATTAGTCCAGATTATTGAAGGTTTGAATGAAATAATTGGAAACTAGAATAAAAATACTGACACAATGTCAGAACGTTGGAACGAATAGAGATGCCCACTATCGCTTGCTCTTTATGGAGTATAGAGTGTACGAAAGGGAGACGCAGGTAATATGAGCCCATCAAGGAGAAAAGGGAAAAATGAAATCAATCCTCCATGTTCTGTTCCTTCGTGTATTTTCTACGTACTTTGTGCTCACTGCGGTAAACTATAACATATAAAACCAAATAATTATCAAAATTCCATATAGTAATAATGTTAGCATTATATGATAGAAATATATTCGATATATCAATACAATTCCCTCTGCTTTTATTTGACAATTGATGTGGTAAAAATAAAATGCCGATTATCCTATAACAAGATATGTGTGAAAACGAACACGATGCTGAACAGAGATTCGTGAAGCTAATTGATGAATCATCCCCTAAGGACTCGAATCTGGCAATCAGATGTCGAAAAGATGCGTCGTTTCGCCATCGTGTAGCATTGATGATTGACGCGCTTGATAACTTCTATAGACGTATCAACACAGATGCTCTACAGAATTTCACAAGTAGACTAAATCAATGGATAAAACATCCCTCCACCTCGTACATCGGATTCTTCGGCGAATTACATGTTGCTGATCACCTCCAAAAATGGGGCGTCTGCCATCAATTCATGCGTGAGGTTCAGAATACCAGTACTCCAGACATAGAACTAACCGCGATGGGAAGAAAAGTTTATCTCGAAGTGAAGACACTACAAGAAAACCCTCACGCACAATTCTTCAAGCAAGTCCGGAACGAGGTCTTTAAGCGAGACATTGGTGTTAGTTACATTGCTATTAGGAAAATAGAGATTAAGACCGGAAGGCTTAATGCTTTAGTTGATGTTGCAGTTAGATTGATTGAGGAGACTATGCATAAAGATCGCAACCATCAAATCAAATACAAGGGAGAAGAGGGAGTATTTTACATCTATCTTGGGTTTGCGACTACAGTTAGCCAAAAACCTACAGGATGGATTTCCTCTTGGCCAGAAAGTAGAATACGAGCAAACAACACTCCATGGGCTCAGTCTGTGCTCGAAGAGACGTTGCGAGATAACATCGATCAGTTTCGGTCTAATCGACCAACGTTTTTGGCATGGGTCAACCTAGATGTTCTATTATCCGATTTGAAACTTCACGCTGCTCAGGTGTTAGAAAGATTCGGTCAAACGGAGTTTATTGATGTAGTAGGTATCACAATTTTTGACTTATATTGCGACTATTCTCTAATTGAGAATCGGTGTAGAAAGTATTCGACAGCAGAATACTCGGGCCTGTTTGACGCTATTCGCAATCTGAGTATTGGCAAAATACTAGGTGAAGATCAAGGATTACTTCTATGGAATAAATAGGTGGTTTCAGCTGACGTTGCTCCCCTGCACTCCACAACGCGGCTGAACATAAACGTTAGTGCAATTAAAGGAAATTACAATGCAAATTATAGATAAAGAAAATCAAAAATGCACACTGGATAATTTTATTGAACAATGGGCTGGCGATTATTATAAACATACAAATATTTCTGATACAGTTTATTATTATTGCCAAGAGAATATCAGAAGAAATCAACAAAATGCACATTTTATCAGCATTATAGGAGCATGGAAAGAGGGATGCTTAGGATTACGTGATTATGGTACTGGAATCGATTTCGTTTGTCCTAATTGTAATAATAAATACTATTTTACGAATCGATGGAAAGAAAATTGTCCGATTGCGTTTAATGGATGGATGGATGTATATTGGAAATCATTTAAACGAAATCATTAACCGAATTGATGATGAACCCAATAAGATATTTAACGAGCTTTCTAATAAAAGATTCCCTGGTTACAACAATAAGGGGGAACGTATTGAAAAGATTTTTGGGCCAAAATTTACGTCTACTATATTTAATTTTATTTCTCCCCAAAGATATGCGATTATAGATAAATTTGCATCGAAAGCATTAGAATATATATATGATAATATTAGCATAATAGTAAAAGACTCTAATGACTCGGGCGGGTTCAGGTTTATAACCTGAATCCACAATTTAGAATATTTCCATGGTGCTTAGACTACGAGGATGATATGAGCTATTGACCGTACAAATTATATGGGTTCAATTTACAAAATTGAACCCGCAAGGGGCAGTGCATCTGCACACATTATGATCGGCTTGTGCGTGTAGCTCCGTTGCTTGAAATGTTTGGCGAGTGGAGTGATTTTCTTTCCAGAGGCTTATCGGATGAAGAGACCGAAAAATCTCGATGTCACGAGTGAACCGGGAGACCTCTGGGCGCTGATAGTTTTATAACCCGGCTTGAAAATGTCCTTGGAAGAATGCTCCATAAGCAGAAACCTGACCCAAAGGTGCCTCAAAAAAAACAGGAATCTCTAAAATTAAGTATGGCGTCCCCGGAATTCCCGAATGTCTTTATCGGGAATCCAGCATAGGGAAGAAAACAGGAAAGGTACTGGATTCCCGATAAAGACATTCGGGAATGACAGGAAGAACCACCATTTGTACAAATTCTAAAATCTCTGCACTTTTCTACAAACCAGGGCGAGCACAAGATATTCTTATTCTCTATAAATCCAACGGTATGAATGAATAATGTATGGAGAGTATTAGCGAATAAGCGGCTGGTGAGATGTAACATGCCTCACTTTTGTATCAGGCACACATCTGTGGCAAGTTCCACAAAACACATCAACCGTATTTATCAAAAATGGTAAAAGTTATAAGATAATTTTAAAATTACACATCTTCTTCACTAACTGTTTTTATTTTAATAGTTTACTGCGATTTTATTCACTTACTTCCCCATCTATGATCAATTCCTTTTCATATCAGAAGTATATTTTTTTACTTGTCTGGTATATTTTTTGATCATCACATCAAAATAAATTGTTCTTTTGTCCCTACCGAGTACTTAAGTGCCTATAAATATAATTTACTTCTATTAATGGTTTCATATCATTAGATAGGGTATATGGATAAAAAGGAGGCGTATGTATGCTTGTTACAGACAGCCGTAG
>SULG01000106.1 GCA_005524015.1 Candidatus Jettenia ecosi | reverse complement strand
TTATAAATAAGGAGTTTGAAAGATTATGAGAAATATAGTACATAGATGTGTTTTCCGGCTCTTTTTATCCATAGCATCTTTATGCTTATTTTTCGGGGTATTGATTATTAACTCGTCTGTCTTTGGCTCATCTTTAATATCAGCCAATCAAAGTAACAGATATGCTTCTGTGGATAATGCGGCGAAGGTAAAGGCGCAGGAAGATTATGGTAAACTTCCCTTCTGTTTTATTCAGAACAAGGGACAAGTGAATGGAAGTATAAAATTTTATGAAAAGCAGAAAGGGTATAGTATCTTTTTTACGAAAAGGGGGATTTATGTATCATTCGCAAGTAATTATCGGTTAAGGGATGGGAGACAGGAGACAGAAGGCGGGAGACAAACATTGGGCAGGAGCCATCTCCTGAAGACAACAGGTAGTGGAGAAGCCCATGATGAAAATCCCTCTGTGTCCCCCAAATCCCCCTTTGTATTCGCCAAATCCCCCTTTTTTAATAAACCCCCTCACTCCCTCTTTTCTAATAAATCCCCTCAATCCCCCTTTTCTAAAACACTCACACATTTTTCCCCCTTTTCTAAAGGGGGATCAAGGGGGATTACACAAGGCAATATTCCACAAAACTCCCAGGAAGAAGCCCAAACAAACAATCCCTGCTTAAAGACAGAAACTATCAGACTCATGCCCCTTGGCGCCAATAAACACCTCGAGATTACCCCGGAAGGTTTACAAGAGGCAAAGGTCAATTATCTTATCGGTAAAAACCCGGAAGACTGGAAAACAAATATCCCCACCTATCAGGCGATAGTCTACAAAGACATGTACCAGGATATTGATATGAGATTTTACGGGAATAACCACCAGTTGGAGTACGATATCATCATCAAGCCTGGCGCAAATCCATCACGGATAAAATTTGCTTACAGAGGTATAGAGGATTTAAGGATTAACAAGGAAGGAGACCTGGAGATATACCTTAAAAACGGCAAGATGGCACAAAAAAAGCCCTATATATATCAGGAAATCAATGGGAAGAGAGTAGAGGTGAAAGGAGGGTTTACGATTTCAGGCTTAGCGTTTGGAGTTCAAAACACGGGACATACCATACGGGATACGAAACGCGGGACACAAAATACGAGACACTTCATCTATGGTTTCCGGATCGCATCCTATGATAAGAGATATCCACTTACGATAGACCCTGCCCTCGTATATTCTACCTATCTTGGAGGGAACAATTCCGACGAAGGGTACAAAATCGCTGTAGATTCCCTTGGGAATGCGTATATTACCGGAGAGACACGCTCTGATAACTTTCCGGCAATCTCCGCTCTTTATAAAAACAAGATAGGGGATGCGCGGTTTTCCGATGTCTTTGTCACAAAGCTCAATGCCTCAGGCACTCGTATTATATACTCAACCTATCTGGGAGGAAATAGCGATGATATAGGTAATGGAATCGCTGTGGACTCATCGGGAAACGTCTCTCTTACCGGATTTACTAATTCAACAAACTTTCCAACCGTCATGGCTCTGTATAAAAATAAAGAAGGGGAATCTGATGCCTTTATCGCAAAGATAAATACCTCGGGCGATAATCTTGTATACTCTACCTATCTGGGAGGAAGCAGCTCTGACTGGGGACGTGGAATTGTCGTGGATACCTTTGGAAATGCATATGTCACCGGATGGACATATTCAAATAACTTTCCAACCGTTTCCACTTTCATGGGAAGTAAAGCAGCAGGATATCAGGATGCCTTTATCACAAAAATAAACCCCTCAGGCAGTGAACTTATATACTCCCTGTATCTGGGTGGAAACAATTACGATACCGGCAACGGGATTGCCGTGGATACCTTCGGAAATGCGTACGTCACCGGGTATACCAATTCAACGAACTTTCCCATAGCCTCCGCTATCCACAAAAGCTACGCAGGCGGATATCACGATGCCTTTATCACAAAGATAAATCCCTCAGGCAATAAACTGGTATATTCTACCTATCTGGGGGGAAGTGGTGATGATATAGGTTATGAAATCGCAGTAGACATCTCCGGAAATGCCTATATCACCGGACTAACATGGTCAAACAATTTTCCAACGACTTCGCCTCTCTATAAGAACATTGCAGGAAATAATGATGTCTTTATCACCAAGCTCAACACCGCAGGCAGCGTTATATACTCTACCTATCTGGGAGGAAGCATGTATGAGAGCGGCCATGGGATTGCTGCCGATATCTCCGGGAATGCGTATATCACCGGAGTAACCCGTTCCGATGATTTTCCGGCAACCTCTGCTCTCTATGAAAGGAGTGCAGGGAATAACGATGCCTTCATCGTAAAACTCAATGCCGCAGGAAATAAACTCTTATACTCTCTGTACCTTGGAGGAGGCAATGAGGATGCCGGTTATGGAGTTGCTGTAGATACCGGAGGAAATGCATATGTCGCCGGAAGAACAGGATCAGATAATTTTCCGGTAATCTCTGCAGTCTATGGGAATAAAACGGGGGATCATGATATCTTCATCACAAAAATTGCCCTGATGAAAGGCAAGATATATGGATATGTGGCAGATAGTGAAAATAGCCCTGTTGGATATGCGAGCATAGTCCTTAAAGGGACAAAAGCTATGTCCAGGTTTATACTCTCCGATGAAAACGGCTCTTTTCAGTTTCGTGATTTAGATGCAGATATGTATACTATTTCTGCAATGAAAAAGGGTTATGAGGAAGCCAGGAAGAAAGTAGGAATTGAAGAGGATAAAGTAAAAGTGATTATGATAAGAATGAAGAAAAAACAGCAATCGTAAGTTTTTTGGAGAAGAGAAGCATGCGTGCAATTTGGACGGGAATCATGAGTTTCGGACTTGTCAATATTCCCATTCGGCTTTACAACGCCACAGGAGAAAGAAGGCTTAAGTTTCATTACCTTCATAAAAAAGATCTGTCACCCATCAGACATGCCCGTATTTGCCGGGAAGATGGTCGAGAGGTCCCCTATGAGGATATTGTAAGAGGCTATGAATATCAAAAAGGTGATTATATTATCTTAACAGATGAGGATTTTAAGAAAGCAAATCTCCGGAAAACAGGGACTATTGATATTATAGAATTTGCAAAAGAGGAAGAAATTGACAGTAAGTATTTCGAGAAACCGTATTACCTGGAACCAGGCCGTGGAGCAGATAAAGCTTATGCGTTGCTTCGTGAAGCCTTACAACGTTCTAAAAAAGTAGGGATAGCCAGGTTTGTTCTGAAAAGCCGGGAACATCTCGGCATTATCAAACCTGAAGGAGATGTGATAGTTCTTAACCAGCTCAGATTTAAAAATGAGCTACACGATGTCGGAGATCTGAAACTACCTCCTTCTAAAGCTGGAAAAAATAAAGAAATAGAATTAGCTCTTGCATTTATCGATCAGCTTACAGAACCATTTAAACCGGAAAAGTACCACGATACCTACAGCGAGGAACTCGAAGAGGTTATTGCAGAGCGGATACATGGCAAGACCCCGGCTCCGGAAAAAGAAAAACCGGCGCCAACGCCTGCCACCGATTTGATGTCTATCCTGCGGGAGAGCCTGAAGCGCGCCAGGCAAAGGGCGTCATAAAGATTATCGTATTACGAACCAGTCTGCCTTCAAGAGATTTTCACGAGTATCCATAGATTCTGATTGATTTTTGAGAAGATTACATGAATCTTACCAGGCAGAGTATCATCCCCCAGATGTTTTTCTGTCATCCCTACGTGTTTTCTCTCATCCCCCTGTTTCATTTGCCATTCCCATGTTTTCCTTGTCATTCCCGAATACTTCCCCGTTCCTCATTTCCATAAGGACAAGTTTATCGGGAATCCCGCGCCTTTTCCTTGCGGGTTCAATTTTGTAAATTGAACCCCTATATTTTGCATGGTCGATAGCTCATAGCGTTCTCATGGTTAAACACATCGGGAAATATTCCAAATTGAGGGTTCAGGTTATAAACCTGAACCCGCCCAGGGATTATAACCCACACCTTCAGGTTTAAGAAACTGGTTTAAACGCTGGTAAAACTACGCTAACCCTGGTAAATTCTCCTTCAGCGCTATCAATAATAAACCTGCCCTCATGATCTCTGATAATATTATAACTGATACTTAACCCCAGCCCTGTCCCCTTACCGCGGGGCTTTGTGGTATAAAACGGTTCCACTACTTTATCTCGTATCCTGGCAGGTATACCCGTGCCATGATCGTAGAAGATAATCTTTACCGCCGGACGGTTATCTATCGTTGTTTCTTCCCCGATAATCTCAAGGATTTTATTCTTATGCGCCTCCGGATATTTTTGGTTTAAGGCATATCGCGCATTACTGATAGCATTCAGAAAGACTTGCTGTATCTGCTGGGGATGCGCAATAATTTGGGGCAATTTTGGAGGAATATCTAACGTTATCCTAATACCATCTTTTTTCAATTGTGCCTTTGTCAGAACAAGCGTATTTGTTATTATTTCATGAACACTGACAATGCTTTTTTTCTCCTTCGCATCACTTTTTCTTGCAAAGGAAAGAAGACTGCTGGTTATGTTCGCTATACGATTGGCCTCTTTGATAATCCTGCCGGCAATGTCCCTTTCCTTACTTCCTTCACTACTTTTATTCAATAATATCTGGGCACAGTTAATAACGCCGGTTATGGGATTATTAATCTCATGGCCTACACCCGCTGCCAGTTCACCTAATGATGCCAGATGTCTGGACCGTTCAGCCTCTCTTTGCAAGGTTATCTTTTCCGTGATATCCAGAAATGTGCCTAAGATGCCAAGAACATTGCCCTTCTCATCTTTTATCGGGGTTCTCACCATACGGACAATCAGTGTCTTTCCATCTTTACTATATTCTTCTTCTCTATCATCTGTTTGCCCTGATTCCATAATCTGCTTATCCTTAGCTCTGTATTTCTCAGCAAGTTCCCCGGGGAAAAAATCATAATCAGTCTTTCCCGTAATCTCATCCGGCCTGATGTGAAAATCTCTTGCAAAATTCTCATTACAAGATACAAACCTGAGATCTTTATCTTTAGAAAATATTCTTTGAGGGAGATTTTCAATAAGAAGCCGATATTTACTTTCGCTTGCACGCAACACATCTTCAGCGCGTTTGCGTTCGGTAATATCACGAGCAATACCCAAAATCCCGATTACTGCTCCTTTCCGGATTTGTGGAGCTACTTTAAATTCTCCAACCAGATAGTTACCGGACTTGCTCAGAATGCGCAATTCAAAAGCCGGGGGTATTTCCTTCTGATGAACACGTTGCAATAACTCCAGCACTATAGACCTGTCATCAGGATGAACCAAGGGAATAAACTGCTTATGCAGCCATTCTGTACGCGACCAACCCGTAATAGTCTCAAAAGCAGTATTGAGCAAGACAATAGTTCCATCTACGGTAAGCGTGTAGATTACATCCAGGGCATTTTCAACAAGACTTCTGTATCGTTCTTCCGATTCATGCAACGACTCATCTGCCAGCTTATGCTCAGCAATTTCTTTCTGGAGCTTTTCGTTTACCATGATAAGCTCTGCCGTCCTTTTTGTCACTCGTTCCTCGAGAGACTTATTGAGCGTCTTCAATTCCTCCTCTATCTTTTTAAGCTCAGTAACATCCTGAATTGTTCCGTTCATCTGAATTGGCTTCCCCGTAGTATCATAGATAACTTCCCCCTGACAGTGAGCAAAACGCACCGTACCATCGGGCAAAGATATCCGATGGTCAATGATAAAGGGTTTTCCCTCATATAAAGCCTCATGAATAGACTTTTTCACATATTCTCTATCACCGGGATGAATAGCATTCAAAAATATCTCATAGCTTGTACCAGATGTTTGCGGAGATAAACCAAAGATCCGATAGATCTCATCAGACCAATACAATGTATTCTTCTCTCTATCCCATTCCCAGTTTCCCACATGAGCAATTCGTTGGGCATTGGCAAGACTAGCCTCGCTCTTGCGGAGCGCCGCTTCCGCCCGTCTCTGTTCGGTAACGTCTCTGGCTGTGCCAAGAATTCCTATGATATTCCCCTTTTCGTCCCGCAGGGGAAAATTTTTGTATTCACAAACCCTTCCCGTATCTTTGAAAGAAAGTTCAAACAGAAGGCTTTCTCCTTTTAAGGTTCTTGTATAGGCATCCATTGCCTTTTTCAGGTTTTCTTCGTCAAAAAGAGGTGCAAATGGCTTCCCAAAAAATTCTTCAGGTTTGCGGCCTGTTAATATTCCGAATATCTTATTTATAAAAAGAATATTTCCTTTGGTATCACAAATATACGCAAGATCCCGTATCTCAGAAAATAATATCTCGTATTTTTTTAACCGCCCCTCTGTCTGCTTACGATTTTCGATTTCTCTCCGAAGTTCTTCATTGCTCTTCGCGAGCGACATTGTCCGATCATTCACCTGTTGTTCAAGGGATTCATTCAGCGCCCTCAGTTCATCTGCCATCCGCTTGTGTTCGGCAATCTTCCCGGCAATTTCATCTGCCATAGCATTAAAGCTTGTGGCCAAAACGCCAAACTCATCTTTGCGATTCGCTCTTACCCGGAAATCCAATTCTCCCCATGCGAATTTTTCTGCTGCATCCGTTAAATCCTTGACTGGCCTTGATGTTGAAGCAGCAAAGATAGTCCCCACGCTAGCGGCCGCGGCAATACCTATCATCCCCATAAACAAGGTAATAAAACCAAACCTTTTTAATGACGCAAAGGCCTCTGCCTTATCCATCTCTGCCAAAAGTATCCAGCCATATTCTGG
Organism: Candidatus Jettenia ecosi; assembly: GCA_005524015.1. Classification (GTDB taxonomy): domain Bacteria; phylum Planctomycetota; class Brocadiia; order Brocadiales; family Brocadiaceae; genus Jettenia; species Jettenia ecosi. Next base: position 5,208 of record SULG01000106.1, on the reverse strand, counting down.
TATATCTAATGCGGCGCCAACAGCGGGTCTTCCTCTATAGTCTCTGTATATACCAATATACTCTTTCCTACCCCCGATAATCTGGCGGACTGGCTCTGTATCCACCATCTGCCTGAGAGGCGCATTATCGATAAATCTTGACTCCGTAAGCATCGTCTTGTCTCTATTGACCAGGTATAGCTCAACGGTCTCTTCCATTCCGGCACGGTTGGTCGCAATCTCGCTCAGCATGGTAATGCTGTAGGTACAAATAATGGAGCCAAGCGGCTCATCGCTATATTCAGAGATAATTGGCGCAGAGATACATACGCAATCTTTATCAAAGTAAGGAAAGTAATGCGGCTGGTCAACGTCTACAGTATTGTGGCCTATATCTTGTGGAAATACACCCTTATGAGAAATATCTTTACCAGGCAACCTCTCACTCGTGGATGCTGCAACCTTACCATGTTCATCGAGAAGGATTATTGCGATAAGCTGGCGGCAGAGCGGAAGTTTATTTTCTATGAGGTATCTCTGTAAGGAAGCAGCTTCAGGCTGTTTGGAAATCCCTTCACGAACAATAGTCTCAAAGGCGCTTTTGATAAACTTGTCCGTGCTGAAATCTATGACACGCGTCTTTTTTGTCTCCATAAGAGACAGAAAATGAAGTCTTTTTGATTCTACAAGCCCTTTTAGCTTCTCCAGAGTTTGATATTTAAGTGTATTTCTGATAGAGAAGTAGCAGGTAGTTATAATTACAATAATAGGAATAAGAGAAATACACAATATAAATATGAGCAACTTTTTCTTAATCGACAGGAATAGTCTCATTTTTTAGATCCTTAAGGTCAAGCTATCCCAATGTTAAAGTAAGGAAAATATTCCTAATCCTCGAAGATATATCTGGCACAAATAACGAATAAAACAAGAGTTTAGTACGGTAAATGTTAATTTGATAATAAATAACTTCTTTATATATGAAGAATCAGCAATCTTGGTACCTTGTATTAGGAATTAAAAAGTTTTATTTTTAGGAAGTATAAGTATAAGTATAAGTATAAGTATAAGTATAAGTATAAGTATAATTTACATACATGTTGAAAATAAAGACAGGGAGTAAAACTCATGAGCATTACATTAGGCCTTTGGCAACTTTTATCTTATTTTTATCAAAATATTGTCTTGACAATGGGGTACACCTCATTCAGCCTTGCCTCCCTCGCCTGAATATGCCCACAGGGATAGCAAACCTAATTGAATTTCCTATACGTCAAGTTAAAACTTACCGGCTTATTCTCAAACTCTTCCCATGTTCATGAGGGCATGGTTTGGGAGAGGAACCCTGTTTCCTGGACTAAAGAGTACATAAGCCTAAGAAAGGCTTCTCAAAAATAGAATTTATTGATAAAGATACTATCCCTAAATAAAGTTTTAGGAAAGAGATAAAACAAAAGAAATAAAAACGTACAAAAATGAACAACAATGCACATTTATGTGCAAAACAACTGATTAATGTGTAAGAAAAAGCGGGAACAATAAACGATTCGGCTAACATGCAACTGGCATTCAGGAGGTTTTCACGGGTATGATGGAAAGGAAAGAAATGTGTTTTTGTCATTCCGATGTTTTACTTGTCATTCCCGCAGAAGCGGGAATCCAGAAAAATACTGGATTCCGGGTCAACCCCCATACGCATCAAGCTAAGCGCCGACAGCTTGTTCCCAAACTCTTCCCCATTTCCATGAGGACATGGTTTGGGAACACACATGTACGAGAAACTCCGTTTCTCGAATCAATGGTAGAGCAGGCATCTTGCCTGTTCTACCGTGATAAACCTGAATGATAGTGTGTGTGATTCCTCAGGAGAGGCAGGTTTCAAACCTGTCCCTACTCGAAACAGAGTTTCGAGGCAATTGCGTTCCCAAACAGAGTTTGGGAACGAGCCAACGAGCCACTGAGCTTAGCTTGATGCGTATGGGGTCAAGCCCGGAATGACAGACGTTTGTCCTCGAATGTAGTTATCGGGGAGTTGTAAACTTATGTCGCTATGTATATAACCGGGGTAAACACAACAGGTTGCTCGAAAATTGTTTTGTAAATCAAATACTCTCCGGTATAGTGATCAATCTTTACCATGTAAACAATGGCAGAGACACAAAATTTTGCAATGGCAGAGACGCAAGATGTTGCGTCTCTACTTAATCCCGAAGGGATGTCATGATTATAGCAAAAATCAGAAAAAAGCCCTTAAACCCCGAAGGGGTGACATAGGGAATGCCTGTATGTCATCCCTTCGAGATTCAATTGTATGGTAATGTTTTCTCGTAATTACTCAAAATAAGGTGCAAAACCTGGGTAGGGGCGAACCTTGTGTTCGCCCTGATCATGGAAAAACGCACAGGTCTTGAATTTACACAAAGGGTGGGCGAACACAAGGTTCACCCCTACTATGATCCAACAGTATTTTGAGTAACTACTCCTACATCGACTTCGTTTTTCATGAAGAGAGGTGTAATATTTTACGTCTCTCCCGTTAATGGTAGCCTCATGGATGATTCATGTAAATACAGAGTAACAAAACAATGATCAGGGGTGTTTCTCTTTAAGATATCTATAACTTTAGCTTGAATACCGGGGCAGCATTATAATAATTTTGGTATATTCTCCCTCTCTGCTATCAATCATAAGCTTACCACCATGATTCCTGATAATCGTATGACTAATACTTAATCCTAACCCAATCCCCTTATTACTGTATTTTGTTGTAAAAAAAGGATTGATTACTTTATCTCTCATTTCGGCAGGGATACCGGCGCCGTGATCATAAAAAATGATCTTTACATAGGCAGTATTATTCATCGTTATTTCTTCCCCTGAAATCTCAAAGATTTTATTATCGTGTGTTTCGGGATATTTCTGATTCAGTGCATATCGGGCATTGTTTATGATACTCAAAAATACCTGCTGAATTTGCTGTGGATGCGCAAGGATTTCGGGTAATTTTTGGGAAATATCTAACTTCATCGTAATACCCTCTTTTCGTAATTGCGATTCTATCAGGGTAAGCGTATCAGACAATATTCCATGCATGTTAATAATATTCTTTTTTTCACTATCGGGTTGGGTAAAAGACAGAAGACTATGTACGATATTGGCTATACGATCTCCTTCCTTGATAATTCGTCTGGCAAGGTCTTTTTCCTTACTTCCTTCACTACTTTTATTCAATAATATCTGGGCGCAGTTAATAACGCCGGTTATGGGATTATTAATCTCATGGCCTACACTCGCTGCCAGTTCGCCTAATGATGCCAGATGTCTGGACCGTTCAGCCTCTCTTTGTAAGATCACCTTCTCGGTAATATCCCAAAATATGCCTAAAATACCAATAACAGCGCCTTTTTCGTCCTTTATAGGAGTTCTTACTATACGGATAATTAATTCCTGTCCATCTTTACTATACTCCTCTTCTCTTTCATCTGTTTGCCCTGATTCCATAATCTGCTTATCCTCGGCTCTATATTTCCCGGCAAGTTCCCCGGGGAAAAAATCATAATCGGTCTTTCCTGTGACCTCATCCGGCCTGATGTGAAAATCTGCTGCTAAATTTCTATTGCAGGATACATACACTAAACTCTTGTCCTTATAAAATATCCTTTGTGGCAGATTCTCAAGGAGGAGCCGATACTTGCCTTCACTGATACGCAGGGCATCCTCAACCATTTTCCGATGGATAACAACACTTAATTGGGTAGCAACCGAAGAAATAAGCCTGATCAACCGTTCATCTTCATCCCGTTGTTCTTGCATAAAGAATGTCAGTACGGCAATAACTTCATCATTCGTTACGACAGGAATACCCATTGCTGCTTTAAAGCCAAATTTCTTGCAAAACTCTGCATGGGGAAAGTTTCTCCTTACCATAGACTCGATCATCCATTCCGGCTTCTTTAAAGACCAGACACGGCCCGGAAGACCACAGTCTGGCGAAAAGGTAAGCATTTTACTGTCTCGTTTAATTGCTTCCTTTTTTTTAGGATCTCTATGCCATGCTACACAATATTCGAGGTATTTACCCTCGGGAGAAATAAGCCATGCCTCACCATAAACCCAACCGGTAGCCTCGCATACTTTATGCAGTACAATGCCAAGCGTAGAAGAGAAATCTTCTGCCTCAACAATTGCAAAGGTCATTGTTTGCAGCAGCTTGATCTCTTCTTCCATCTCTTTATGCTTAGCGACTTTCATGCGAAGCTCTGTGTTTGTCTTTGCCAGCGCCGATGTCCGCTCTGCTACACGGCATTCAAGAGATTCGTTAACCGCTCTTAGTTCTTCTTCAACCCTCTTGCGTTCAATCGCATACCGTATGGAGCGCACCAGCAATTTGGAATTCACTTCCTCCTTAATAAGATAGTCCTGCGCCCCCGCCTGCACCACCTTAGCGCCTATTACTTCATCAATAAACCCTGTCAATACTACAATGGGCAATTTTGGCGACTGTGTACGGACCTGACTAAGTTTGTGAAGGCCTCCATTATCTGGTACATTGAGGTCCAGAAGTAACACATCAAATCGTTTTTCTTTCAGATACTCCAGTCCTACTAAAAACTGGCTGGCGTGTTCCAGCTCAAATTTGACCGTATCATCTTCTTTCAGTATCTCCTGTATCAATCGGACTTCGTCTGAATTATCATCTATGAGCAAAACCCTGATGCGTTTCTTGTTCATTTCACCTCTCCTGAGTCACCATTAGCAAAGATAAGATTTTAGAAATAGCAGAGAAAATGCCTATAATACCCATGGGTATAATAACTCCGCCATACCTATTTGTAATCGATATTGCCGAAGTAAAGGTTTAAAATTCTTTGTAAATATAAAACTTTCGTAGTATATTTCAAGATAAATTCATAATTTATCAATGAGAAACGAGAAAATTCTGTAAATTTGAAAGATTTTTAGAAAAAAACTATAGATACATTCATCAGAATTATGGTATATCCTGGTTTACAATCTCATTTTAATGGAGAGGAATTTCAAAGCAATTCTGTAGTGGCAAGGAGCGCCTTGCCACTACACGTCTTTACGATTGAAAAGTCGCCGAAGGCTTAATTAAATGTATAGGAATTTCAAAGTTTTTTATTATGCCATTAACACACCCCTTACCCCTCTCAAGAGGGGAATTGGAGAAGTCCCCTCTTGAGAGGGGATTGAGGGGTGGGTAAAAGT